>JAYVLL010000181.1:0-4329 GCA_043759495.1 Candidatus Altimarinota bacterium | reverse complement strand
ACTCCAGTATTTCGTGCTGGTAAGACTCTGAAAGAAGCCGTTAGATAATAGAAAAATACTCTCTTCGAGAGTATTTTTTTGGGTCCTGGATTTTTCCAGGACTTTTTTGATGAAAAATAGGGGAATATTTGTATTTTCCCTGACATTGCGATATAGTGACCGTATCTAATAGATGCATACAAAAATATTTTTCATGCTGATTATCAATATTGCACATCAGGAGTACAGTGAGGCACTCGACCATATCATACATGCGATTCCCGACATGAAGGATATCCAGTGTACGATCGAGTTCTCTGCCGATCATAGTCAGTCGAAAATCATCCGTGATTTTGTCGGAAAAATATTCGATACACACCATATCCGAGCGATATGGCGCGGTCGATTCATCCTGATCACCGATGAGCTGGTCAATAACGCTATCGAACATGGGAGCGCTCATGATGATCTCGATACCTGCATCATCCATGCTGGACTCTCAGAGAAGTGAGAGTTCCGGATCTCTCTCGAAGTACATGATACAGGCAATGGTAAAGATGCTGCCAGCATGCAGGATATGTCCGTCATCATGGACACACATACCCGGCATAAGTGAGTCTACATGGGAAAACGTGGCCGTGGACTCTTCCATATCACAGAGAAGCTCGTCGATAATCTCTCATTTTCGAAGAGCCCTATCGGGTGACTTGCAGTCAGGATCGAGAAAACTCTCTGAAAAAAATCAGATACCGAAGACGTGGTGAATACGAAATAGGGTGACAAAATAGAGTGAAACAATTTGAAAATATCTGATTATCAGTATCATGTCTCACATGATACCATTTCATAGAATATACGGCTGGTTTTTCAAGTCGTTCAACATCGGATGAGAAACCGTACTCATAGAGCGACTCATCACTGAGTGATATACTCGACTCATGATCATCAAGCGATCTTGGATTTTTGCACTCTACGTTTTCTGGATACCGATCATGATACTCACCCTTTCATGAGTCAGTATATGGATAGCCCTCTATAGCATAGATCTCCCGATCATCCAGTACACGATCATCGGTGGCAACATCTTCATGAGCCTCTACTTCATCATCTCATCGGGGAACTATATCCGACACTTTCGAGAGATCCAGAGCACGTCGAGTATATCAGAAGACATGAACACTATTCGAGATGACTTGATACGTTGAGATGGATATTTCATCACTTTCTTCAATGCATCTATCACCAATCAGTGTATCCTCTTTTGTACGATAGTCTGAGAAATGATTCTTGTTTTTCTCTATCAGCAACAGCTCTGATCACACTTCTGGGTGCTTGCGACCGATACGCTCATCATGATCATGGAGATCGTATTTCTGAGCATGTTTCGAAAGAGGATGATGGATCTCGAGATGGACTACAACATCATCGTGCCGGGGAAAGTATTCTTCGTGAATCAGTCAGGTGTCCTCTCGAGTATACAGACGATCGAAAGTGATAAGATCAAAACCGTCCGATCGAGTTATCCGAGCAAACTCGCGAGTTTTTTCGACTATGGAACAGTCGATATTCTCACTGAGTGAGACAGTCAGTCGATGCTCGGAACGATGAGTATGTATTTTGTCACTGATCCTGACGGCGTCGTCGCATCGATCCAGTCACTCCTCGATGTCCCCATAACAGAGCGCACGAGGAAGGAGATTATCGAAACAGTTCCCGTGAGATCAGGACCGATCGTCTACGAGTCATCTACGAGGACACATACGAGAGATATCAGTGGAAAAGTGCGAAATGTCCTCGAATAGTCATGCTCTAGACCGACCACGAACCATCCTGATAGATCCTCTGGCCACCGATATAGACTCATTCGAGCGCGAGAAATACGTCGATATGGAATCGTTGCATCTCCGTTTTTTGGAGTTTTTTTCCATAGATACCATGCTTTTTTCCGAGCGATAGGTGGACTCCTATTTTCCGTTCATAGAAGTTGATATCCGATAGGGGAGTGGCTGTCGTGAGGGCAGGATTGATGCCCATTCCGAGCTCTCGTACCATCACTTCTCACTCGAATTCGACGATCCAGTCATAGAGCTTCTGGAAAGATGGAGGAAAATCCGAAGAGGGAAGTACTCGTCAGCGCTCGATAACGAGCTCAAATGGCTGGCAATGTTCGACTGAGAAATCCTCTCTCGGATATGCTTCGACGAGACACCGACCAGAGACAGTATCGAGATCAAGTGACTCAGTGAATACCTCACCGATAGGAAATGTTCCTCATTTATTCTTGGCATGAGAATAATCACCCGTATTTCATCGGATCCGCTCGAGCTTTCCATACACGAGTCGAGATCCATCTATCGACTCGATGATTGTTTCTGTCGCCGATTCGATATATCGAGCAAATACACCCTCCATCCGGACGTATTCATCCGTTCGATACTGGAGTGCATCGATAAATGTCGTATACTCTGATGCCAGGATATAGGCAAGATGATTCAGTTCGACGACATGGATACTCAGGTGGAAGAGCTCGAGACGGATACGAAATGTGGAAAGTCGAAAATTCGTCGACTGGATCAGTACGACGATCGATCACTCTGGAAGCGAAATAAGTTCATCCTTGATAGACTCTATCTGAGGATCGACGAATTCCTGTTGAGTCTGTCATTCTGACGAGGGAAGAATCTGCTCTTGTGTTTTGCTCTCGAGTCAGGTTTCTAGGGTTGTTTTTACCTCGAGAATCTCATGATGATTGAGTCCCGTTCGTGTGTTTTCTGCGATATTATGTGCTGTGATGATACGGTTTTGCTTCTCAGCATGTGGATTATCCGGATTGACGAGTCCTCAACGATAGAGCGGTTGAGGTGGATTTTTGAATTCACGGATGATGCAATTCTGATTCTGCTCGAGCTTCATAGCACCGAGTACTGAGATATACGCATCAGAAAGGATCTTTGCAAGCGGTGACTCAGTATCATAGAGGACATAGAGTGCCTGATCCGTATATCCCATATTTTTGAATAGGATGTCATGGCAGGCCTGTTCGAGGAGATTCATATATGAAGACTTGGTTAATGAACAAAAGTGTATACAAAGTACGAAAAAAACAAGTCTATTTATACTCAAATCGCCAAATAATACGTAATAATGCTTCTGTGATTTCGACCGAAGTTCTCCTGATCCTGTAGAGAACACAGTGGATAGTCAGTATACCCCTTGTGGGTAGAGATCTTGCCCTGAATGTATACGGAATTATCTGCTCGTTCTCGTATAACGAGAACTATTCTCATTAGATAAATGTTCGTCATAGCGAACATAGAAAAACAATACAGATAGAAGATGAAGCTTCAAATTTTTCGTTTTAACGAGTTATTGTATTTTTTCCGAACATTCTATCATCGAGATGAAAAAAACGAGAAAGAAATAGTATGAATAGAAGAGCTTTTTTATACTGAAGAATGAAGTATCTGTTTCACATGAATAATAATTTGATTCTTCCTATAAAAAGTATAGAATAACTTCACATAAGTTACATTATGTGATGTTATGTAGGTTTCGATATACTGCTACCCTATGAAAGGAGGAGTTAGTCTTAATGCTTTTATAGCAAAATCCTTTCTTTGTGTATCATTTCAACCGAGAATTTGAAACACTAAAGAATGAAATGCACCTCGCCACTTACCGCCACCTGTAGCTGGATCATGGATTGAAAAATCTAGTCATTCTGCAAGTCTTTGGTCATACTCAGATATATTACCAGTCATCATTTGGAGTGGTATACTTTCTTCTCTACAATATTCGACAAGAGGTCATAATCACCTATCTTTTTCTCATCAAATAAAGCGATCAAACTTCAAATCACACATGACACCCAGAACATTACACTTTACCGACTTCATCATTTCAAGTCAATCCTTCGGACATCTGGCAAGTACGAACTCAAAATACTGAGAATAATCATACATCCATCTATCATTTCACTGTAGTTGATATTGACCATATCGAATCCAATTCTCTCATACTCCCTGTACAAGTAATCCATCATCAAAACAGTCTTCTATAAAAAAAATTTGCATACTATTCTGTGACATACGTATTCCTGATTAAAAGTAACTAGATAGTACTCTCTCTCTCTCTGATTTGTCAAAAAAATATTATATAACATAATACACCATGTCACTCTTCACTTCCCTTCAGAACTTTCTCGTCTATCTCCGTCTCCATAAGGGTAGGAGTCGAAGAACTCAGGAACAGTATGTTTTTCATATTTGGAGATTTATTTGTTGGATGATGCCTGATGCTGCTTCTCTGTCATCCTGAGGCACGAAGGATCTGCGGGAAAATTGAGTAGAT
>JAYVLL010000180.1:0-2731 GCA_043759495.1 Candidatus Altimarinota bacterium | reverse complement strand
AAGAAAATGAGTAGATACTGCTATATACAGATATTACCATAATATACCCATACAACTCTGCCAGGCACATAAGATCGCCATTATAGATAGGTACCTTCTCAAGTATCCAAGAATTGAGTCCTACAGGGCTCTCAAGGAGATTACACATGGTATGGTGTGTACAGATAGATCCACATTCTTGTGGCAGTTAGCAGAATTCAGAAATAGGTATGATACAGATTTCAGACAACAGGAATTGGATACAAAAACTCTCAAAGACAAGTATATTCACCCCAGGCTTCATTATGCATATAACTCACTCATGAGAAGTAGAGATCAGATCTTCGTTTGTTTGGATTTCATCCAAACAATCCAACAGAACCATCCGACATTCAAGAATCCTATCATCAATACGAGTAACCGAATAGAGTGAATATTTTCTCATCTTAAACCCAAAGTAAAACTCCATCGTGGACTCAACAAAGAAAGAAGACTCAGTTTAGCACTGAGTCTTCTTTGGAAAGACTAAATTGAGATGAAAAACCTACCAACTTTTGTCCATTAAGCCATTTTTTTATACATCAATATGTTCGACGACACCATTTTTGTATGATCCATCGGGATTGGTATCTTGCCAGCTGATCGCGTTGACAGGACAGGCAGCTATAGAGTCGTCTACATCACGGTTCTCATAGTCTGAGAGTGGTTCTACACATGAGAGTCCTTCATCATCGAATACGAATACATCCCCAGAGATCGCCGTACAGGCAGCACATCCGATACAGGTAGAGTTGACATGAGGCTTACGTAGTATTCATTTGAGTTTTTTGGACTGATCGTCTGATAGCATAGTTGAGTTTGGTTATTGCTTGCATATTCTATAGATATCGTTATTATTCGCAAGACTTTTTTCTATTTTCTATGATTGTTCGATCACGCCTTTCTCGTATTTTTTCTCAGATTTCGGGTATTACACTTTTTGATCACGCTATCAGATTTCTACTCGTGTTTATTCCTTTTTCTTCGTTTGTCTCGGTTTTTCTCACCTATCGTCTCGGTATACCGGGTGCCTCATTTATAAAAGAAATTTCCCTATGTGTTGCTGGATTTGCACTGATCTATAGCTATGGTCGTAGCTATCTCACCAATCAGCAGTATAAAATCAAATTCACATATATTGACTATCTCATCCTGGCATACATTGCCGTGATGATAGTTGTGACACTCTGGACTACTGGGGTGAGAGGACTCATATTCGGAGGAAGGTATGATTTTGCATTTCTCCTCACGTATCTCATCGCATACCATGGATATGTGTTCTTGGGTCAGCCGATATCATATTATTTGAGGATATTTCTCTACTCAGCTGGATCGATGCTCTTCATCAGTGGACTCCTCAAGTGGCCTCTGCATGAGGATCTCCTTCTCTATTTTGGCTATTCTGGCAACCCTTCGGCTTGGGATTTTGGATGAGCACCTCCGATATTCCATGGGATAGATGGTGCCAATGTCCGTAGATTCCAGTGACTTCTCGATGGACCCAATACGATGGGGGCATTCTTGATTATTTTTAGTGGGATATTTGCTTATTTTCTCAGATTTCGACGAGAGTGGTATTTTGTCATCGCGATCATCCTCATGTGAATCCTGGGCATGGTCCTCTATACCTATTCTCGTAGTGCTCTCCTCGGACTCGTATTCGCTTATGTGATCGTGCTCGTGATGACTCTCTCCTCTCTCTGGCGACTCTATCGTGGACAACTGATCGCAGTACTCGCTATCCTCATGCTCCTCGCTGGATCTGTGGCAATACTGTTCTCAGGCAAGGCTATGGCGATCATAGGACGATCAGGCTCTACAACATGACACTCTGAGCGTATGATGACAGGAATACATCGTACTATAGAGCGTCCACTCGGACAGTGACTCGGGAGTGCAGGACCAGCCTACCGATATGTGATGCGCCTCACCGACCGATCCAGTACAGAGATAGCTGAGCTCGATAGATACTATATACCAGAGAGCTGGTATATCCAACAATTCATCGAGTGAGGCTATACAGGGGGGATACTATTTCTCCTCATTATGCTCGCTCTATTCATCTCACTCATTCGTATACATCCCGTTCTTGGGGCACTCTTTGCCTGAGTGGGATCGATGAATCTTTTTCTCCATACGTTTGAGTCGAGTGTCGTCTCACTCTCATTATTCCTCCTAGTAGGACTCCTGATCGCTCATGCCAACTATGCCAAAAAATAAAACCATCCATATTACCTACATCGGACGCCTCGAGCGAGAGAAGGGAGTTGAGCTCATTATCGAATGCATCAAAAAGGGACGAGAGTCTAAGAGGGGTATCATATGGAATATCTGCGGGGATGGATCATATATGTGAGATTTCCGAGAGTTAGAAAAGTATGAAAAGTTAGATATATGAGTATATGGACATATCGATCCACAAAAAATCAATGAAGTTCTCAGTCAGACTGATCTTGTACTGATGCCGTCATTGTTTCTCGAAACATTTGGGCTGGTAGCTTTGGAGACACTGATGCAGTGAGTACCAGTATGTGGATTTGCTCATGGAGGACTCGTTGAATTCGTCCATCCGTCGCTCACACTTGACCCGAGTGATCCTATAGGTTCATTTTTTTCTATTCTCGATCGCTGAGAGTTAATAGTTCTCGATGTATCAAGATTCTCATATGAGTTATGGCTAGAGAGACTCGGGGAGCTCACAGAATGAGTAGAG
>JAYVLL010000179.1:0-2897 GCA_043759495.1 Candidatus Altimarinota bacterium | reverse complement strand
TCCCTGTATGTCGAGATCGTATTTCTTCGCGAGGAAGAGGAGATTCAGGCTCTCAGCATCCTGTGAAAATATCTCAGAGAGTTCGAAGGTGTCGAGTACGATATGTCATGAGAGATCGATACCATGACTCTGGAGCATCGCAGTATCGAAGAGCACATTGTGTCCGACGATGATCGCATCACCGATAAATACTCGAACACGTTCCCGTACATCTTCCCATACCTCTCGACCCTCGAGCATCTGTTCCGTGATCCCAGTGATGAGTATGATCTCGTCCGTGAGCGGAACTCATGGGCTGATGAGCATAGATCGCTCTTCCTGATCTCGTATCTGCCAACACGTCCCATCTCGCTCGAGTCGAAATCTGATCGCCGCGACTTCTATGATCGTATCATGTGTCGTATCGAGTCATGTCGCCTCGAGATCGAGAGCGACGAAAGTGAGAGTATCGAGATTCATAGAGCTACTCTATCGAAAATAGGGAAAAAGTCGAAATGAAGCAAAAAGCGGAGTTGACAAAATATTTTCTTATAAAATAAAATTGACTTTCTCTCTCTCTCTCTCTCTCATAGAATCAAGAGATCAATTAACTCTAATCTCATACACTATGGCAATAGATATTTTACAAGTTGAGGATAATCATGAGCACTTAGGCCACACTTGAATTTTTTTCAACTCTCATCAGGCTCCAGATAAGTGAGAACTCATTCAAACGAGCTCTGTCGAAGATTTTATACGCCAATCTAGATTAAGGCCGAGTATATCTCGATTTCTCTTGGATGGAAAATTTCCAAACGCAGTAGGAGGTGATATTGAATTCAATCTCCCTACGATTCTAACTTTTTTACAAGAACAAGCACGGCACATAGAGAGGATTGTTATCCATTCAGCGGAAGATCTCAGGACATTAAATGAGGCAATTCCAGAGGGTATGGATAGGAGTAGGATTCAGATTATGCGAAAATTTGATAACGACTTAGGTGCTGTAATTCAGGCTATTATGGCTCACTAATCTGATAATATCAGGATAAAAAAAGCAGATGAGGTATCTGCTTTTTTTATCGAGATTATAGGGACTAGACCTAGTTTTTCGGCATCTTATTTCTCAGAAATGCAGGGACGTCATAGTCATTGTCTGCGACGGGTGACTGAGGAGGATTCTGATGTGAGGAGTTCCCACTGTTGTATGATGACTGAGAAGTGGATGGTCGCGGTGCACTGAATCACTGTTCAGATCGATTCGACTGTGCTGGAGCTGATTTTCCGAAGAGGTTGCTCTGTCCGAATCCACCACGTGAGTGACTCGAGTGAGGAGAGTTCGTCTCTTCTGAGAATCCTGTTGCGATCACGGTGACCTTGATTTCACCAGTATATTTCTCATCGATCGATGTACCGAAGATGATGTTGGCATTTGGATCACATGACTCTGTGATCATACGAGCGGCTTCGTCGATCTCGAACATCGAGAGATCCGTTCCACCAGTGATCGAGAGGAGGAGTCATTTTGCGCCATTGATAGAGAGCTCGAGGAGTGGAGACTCGATCGCTCCACGTGCTGCTTCGACCGCACGGTTCTCACCACTTCCGTATCCGATACCCATGAGTGCTGATCCTGCATTTTCCATGATGGATCGCACATCGGCGAAGTCGACATTGATCAGTCATGGATGTGTGATGAGGTCTGATACGCCCTGTACTCCCTGTTTGAGAATCTCATCAGCGACATGGAATGCCTCGAGGAGAGGAGTCTTCTTATCGATAATCGAGAGGATTTTATCATTTGGTATCGTGATGAGGGTATCGACTTTTTCCTTCAGTCGCTCATATCCTTCGAATGCCTGAGTACTCCGTCGCTGGCCTTCGAAGACAAATGGCTTGGTCACAACTCATACGACGAGTGCTCCGAGTGACTTCGCGATCTCAGCGATCACTGGTGCGGCACCGGTACCAGTCCCTCCACCGAGTCCACACGTGATAAATACCATATCTGCACCGGTGAGGGCTTGCTTGAGCTCTTCACTCGATTCTTCTGCGGCTTTCTTTCCTGTATCAGGATTGGCTCCTGCACCGAGTCCACGAGTCGTTGCTCGACCGATATTGATACGAGTTGCAGCCTTCGAAGTGAAGAGCGCCTGTGCATCAGTATTCACGGCGATGAACTCGATCCCTTCGATACCTGACTCGATCATGCGATTCACAGCATTGTTCCCACCGCCACCCACTCCGATCACCTTGATATTTGCAACAGGAGAAATATATCATACATTGACCTCTACATGTGACTGTGGAGCTGGTGTCTGACTCGACTGAGGTGGATTGATGTTGGTTCTGAGGAGCTTTTTGAGACGATCTTCGGAAGTAGAAGCGGTAGGCATAGAAGGAAGGTTAGGGTTTAGTAATGAGAATTTAGTAATGAGAATCTCGGGATATGGCAGGAATAGAGGGTAATAAAAAGCATATTCCTGAATCTATGGGATCAGTTTTTTGAAGAGGTTTTTCAGAGAGGCGAGTGCTCATCAGAAGGAGAGGTTGAGCTTGAACTGTTTTCTCGAAGTTCCGTATTTTCCAGCGAGGACGAGTGTGCCGACGACCGCTGTATAGATAGGATCACTGATCGATGTACCAGTGACTCCGTCGATCTCCTCTGGGACACCGACGCAAGCCGGGAGTCTGAGGTATTCACGAGAGAGGTCTACGAGTCCGCGCATCTTCGAAGCACCTCCAGTGAGGACAGCTCACTCTGGGAGCATCCCATCTCGACCGACATTTTTCAGCTGCATGATGATATGATGGAGGATTTCCTCATATCGTGCTCGTATGATATCGTTCATGAATTTTCGAGAGACCGTCGTCGTATCTATAGTCGAGAGTTTTGAGAGTTCGATCTCTTCATCGTA
>JAYVLL010000178.1:0-2797 GCA_043759495.1 Candidatus Altimarinota bacterium | reverse complement strand
GCTTTTTTTTATGTGTGACTCGCTGGTCCAGTGACGAATAATGTCCCATGATCCAACTGGTTTTCAGGGAAAAACCGTCATTTTGAAGCAGATTTTTTCAAATATCTTACCAATCTCATACAGGTAGAATCGGCTGAAATAGCCACTCGTCAACAGTCAGTCTCTGCAGGACCATCATTCCAGCCATTGAGAGATGAGCTCAGTGCGAGGAAAGAAGCACTTGCGAAGCTCTCTGAGCAACTCGCATCGAAAAATCCTGATGCGATAAAGAAAGCTCTGAAAGCATATCGTGATGCAGCGAAGACCCCATGGTACAGTGGACATATAGGGAAAAAAGAAGAATTCGCAGAAAAAGAAGCACTCAAAATCGCTGATATTGAACTCGTGAATACTAAAATAGAAGAAGAATTCAAAACGATGAAAACTGCACAAGACATGGCAAATGTGGAATGATCAACTGATGCACAGAAAAAAGCAGCTGTAGAAGCAACAGAAAAGTATAATAAGAGTATATGAAAACTTGAAGCAGCAGGGATCAAGAGTCTGAGCCAACTCCCTCCTGCAGTCCGGGCAGAGCTCGCAAAAACCAATCCATGGGTAGCAAAAGTGGCAAGTGCGAATGGGGGCATGTCCAAACTGGATGCTAAACTCACAGAATATGGAAACAAAGGTACAGCCAAGTGAATCATGGGTGCAGGGCTCGTATGACTTCTCTGGAATCATCAGGGTGGTATCATGGATCTCTGGAATAAGTGAGATTTTGTCACCCTTTCGAAACGTGGTTTTGATTTTGCTGCCGGTGCACTTCCTATTGTCTCATCATTGCATGAGACGGCCATGCTCTCGAATGTGAATATGCCATTTGTGGGAGAATATAGAGACTTCATACTCGGGAAAGACTACAAGATGAGTGGTATCGAGAAGGGATTTCGTGTCGCAGGGGCTATCCCACTCGGAGGTCTCGTGACTAAAATAGCAGGTAAATTAGTGATAGGAATAGGTGAAAAAACGAGTCTCGGTGCTGTGAGAAAAGGTGGACAGATAGTCGAGTGAGTATCTGATATTGTCGTCGCATGAGCAAAGACAGCCGGACAAATAGGTACTTACGGAGTCCTCGGGTATTCCGCATACCATATGACATATGACCTGTCGAACCATCTTCTGGGCTCAAAAGTCAGACAAGAGTCTCCTCTACATGACGTGAAATTTTGAAAATGAATCCTCTAGCGGATTGGAATAACGATAATACTACAACTTTCCTAATAATCTATGACCAATTCTCCAGAACAACCTCGTTCCTCAACATCCCTTATTTCCCAGAATAAACTGCTCATTGAGGTGCGCATGACTCTCGAAAAGAGATGGAAAGAGTTCGATGCTGCTACCATGCAAGAAGCTCGCAATGACCCGAAAGCAATCATAGGCTTACTTTTTGGAAATGTGAGTGACGAAGAAATACGACAAGCTCGTGATAATCATGAGGAATTTCAGAAAGCAAAAAAAACATTCGATGAGGCAAAAGAGGCACTTGCATGAGTGAAGAATGATACTGAGCTCAAGATTCTTCTGAAATGACCTGGAAAACTCTCTTCGACGATCGCCGCACTTGAGTCGTATTTTGCGAAACTGAAAGCTCCTGAAAAAGCAAAAGAACATAATAAGGTTCTTGCTCATACCCTTGCAGACCTCACTTCCCTGAAGGCTCAAGTCACCAATATCGCTGAAGATAAGAGAGTAGCCGAGGTAGCTCGTGGAAATACCTCGAGCCTCGCTCCTGTAACCACTGAGACGGGTGAAGACATCCTCGCTCCTCTCGAGCAAGCTACGCCAGCAGTAGCAACGACTATAGCTGGAATTGGTGCAGCTGTAGTCGGAACGGGACTCATCTCAGAGAAATCGTGGAAAAGTACACTTGCAGAGTGATTCAAGAGATTCAATGATTGGTTCGGTGGACTCTTCTGAGAAGATACAATGTTTGGCAAGCTATTTGGAGGGATGAAAGATAGAATAGCATGACTATTTAAGAAGCTCTGAGAACATTTCCCCATAGAGGGGGCAGTAGCAGCAACAGTCTGAGAGTCTAAGTGAATTGTTGGAGAATCTGTATATACAACAACAGTTGCTATAATCCGTAAGTTCTTCTTACCATCAGATGCATGAAATGCATGAGAAATATACTCATATGAAGTATTTGCTCATAAAAAATTCTCGGATATAGAATCTATCTATAAGAATCGAAAAACAATATCTTTAAAAGAGTCTTTTAATCTCCCTAAAGATACAAAAATCACGGAGAAAGACTTGGAAATAGCTATTGAGTGTCTGGTATGAAATAAGAGTAGGAAGTCAAAGTTGTTTGTATCTCAATGTAAAAGGTCGGTATGAGAAAATTTTCAAGACCTTACAATGCAGGATATATTTAAGAAGCTTGCAAATCCACTTTCCTATTTTAAAGCACTTCAGAAGATAGATATAGGAGATAATCCACAGTCTATATTTGATGATTTTGGTTTTGATATAAGTGAAAATGGCGATGCTACTGGTGAACTAGCCAGTAAGGCAGATAACATATCACCCTCAGTGAGAAAAGTTCTCTTTATTTCACCGTTTGCAGCAAACCGATATACGACATCCAAAGATGCTATGATATCTTTATCGCAAACTTCCGATGGACTAACACTAGGCAATAATCCAGAAATCAAAAAAGAATACGAAAGAATATTTCAATTTGGGGAAGCATTTCGTGCTCGAGTACTAGAAAGTCCAAATATCCATCTTGGGTATAGGGAGAAATTTT
>JAYVLL010000177.1:0-2418 GCA_043759495.1 Candidatus Altimarinota bacterium | reverse complement strand
TCTTTCGTAAGCCTCCTTTTGAAAGGAGGTGTCAATCACCTGTTTCTGTGGTGATTGACGGAGGATTCTTTTTCTCAGTACCAGAATCTCCCTGTATCTCTTTTTCAAGAAAGAAGTAACTTGCATCCACTCCTTCCTTCAGAATCACTCCCTTTTTTTTCCAGTTCTCTTCACAACTCTCGCAATCACAGAGTCTCTCGAAGAGCTTCCTCGGATTCCGCATTTTCATACGATCCATGTGTCGTATATCAGGATGACGACGTGGAATAGGTAAGTTATGTTTTCTATAGAACTCGAGTTCTTGCTTGATAATCCGAAATGGTTTCCCACTCACTTCACACTCGATTGCCCAGTTCAGTATATCATCTGGAGTTCACTCTATCGTATCTGGTAACTTCGAAGCAGGAATAATTTTTTCTACTTTCGGAAATGGGGATTCATAGTCACTCCAGTTGAAATAAAGCCCTCTTTTGAAAGAGGGGTGTCCCGCCGTATCGTAGCGGGACGGGGAGATTTCCTGTTTCTGAAAATCCTCAGTCTTCCGCTTCGCTTCAGACAGCTCCTTTCAAAAAGGAGCCTTTTCGAGCACCTCCTCTCGACTGAGTGGAAAATACTCCTGTGCCACCGTCTCATTGTATCCAAATGGACTCATCGAGGCAGGGAAGAATTCTCCCCACTCCACCTCACCCCCTATCCCCCTCTCCTTCAGAGAGGAGGAATCAGTACCGAGAATGTTCTCTCCCTCAGGAGAGGGCTGGGGCGAAGACATGTGCTCGATAATCCGAGGAACCAGCACTTCATATTCTTCTTTGGTATATTGTTTATTCAGGATGCAGTATTGTTTGTTGCGGAGGCCAGTACAGAGGAAGAGGTGATTACCTCACTCTATGTGGAACGAATAGTAGATAAAGTTTGAATTATAAGTAAGTACAGAGAAATGACTATGCGAAATAGTAATAGTAGATAATGTCTCCATACAGCATTGTGAATTGAGTCATCCATTTATAGAATCGTAGAGATCTGTGCTTTCGCCACCACTAATAGTGGCATATTTAGAATTTACTAGTCACATACAATCATACACAGAGTAAGAGTTTTTAGAATTCATCGTATCATCACCATAGAGATGCTCGCATGCGATATTTCTCGTTGATCGAAAGGGTAGAGTAGCTTTCAATTCTAAGAATTCTTTAAGGAATTTCTCTCTCTCTTTGGTACTTGATAAAATTTTAGATATTTTTATATAAAACCTAATTTTCGTATATCTTTTATTGAGTATATAATATTGTTTATGTTTCAATCATACGCACCCGAAACACTCATCGCAATCGATACAATCGAGAAGATACCAAGAATTTTTACAGATCTGACAAGTTTGTGAATAAAATACATTTGTGCACTGGGTGGTCTTGATACATTCATAAATATTATTTCCCTGAATATTAAATACTCCATCTATATCACTTATACAATAAACGGGAGTATTCGTATTTAGACAATTTTCGCTATGGTGCGAGGCTGTAGACATATAACAATTTTTCGAATAACTTCAAAAGTTGCAGTATTCACAGTTTATCATATCAGGACGAATCCATAGGTTTGCTTTTGGGATACGATCGAATATTTCTCTAAAATTTTCCATCGCACTCTTTCTAAAATCAAACTCCCTCCCATAACTCATTGGATCCCAGGCATCACTCCACCAGTAGTCCTGATGATACACGGTATAGGGTTTATCTGGAGAGTAGATAGATATGATGTCTTTTCCTGTAGCATCACACTTTCTCTTATAGAGTCTTCTCTCATTTCTGAATGCAAGACGTCTCTGTTGCCTACAGTCAGGGCAGAGCGTGGGAGGAGGAATGAGAAAAACTCCCTTTTGAAAGGGAGTACCCGCGATAGCGGGGGAGGGATTTCCTGCCCATGTTTCCAGTATCTTTACTTTTCACTCAGCAATGAGCGATTTAGTACTTTCAGAAACAGGAAAATCTTCCGCTTCGTTCCTCAGCACCTCCTTTCAAAAGGAGGCTATAGACAACACAGGACTCACTTTCGAATAGAATTCCATATCTTTATCCGTTATAGGAAACTCTATCATACACTGACGACATTTCCTCATTTCTACGAGATGCTCGGAAGGGGGGATAGGGTACATAGTTATTATTTTGTGTTAAATCCCATTTTCATCCGATCGAGCCAGTGCATCGTCGGGAGAGGGAGACCATGTTTCATGAGAAAGTCATATTCCATCTGGACGATACGATAATAGTTTCACTGCTCATCGATAATCACTTTATCAAGGATAGAAGGGTCGATGTACCAGTAAGCCTCCTTCTGGAAGGAGGTGCCCGAAGGGCGGAGGATTTTTGGTTCCGGATTTTTTGAAAAGGAAAATCCTCAGTCTTCGCTTTGCTCAGA
>JAYVLL010000176.1:0-3598 GCA_043759495.1 Candidatus Altimarinota bacterium | reverse complement strand
TGTGGCCTTGCATGTATCGCTTCTATCTTAGAAAAAAGTGAAGAATCTCTCTTGAAGGAGAATCTTGATATACTCTCTCTCGAAAAACTGAATTTTATGGGATTATTTGCCGGTGAGATAGTCGAACTCCTCTCTCGATATGGTCATGATTATATTTCGGAGGAATTCTCGAAGAAAAAACATACTGAATGTATCCATAAGATGGGAACTATTCTTTTTATTAACAAGAATAAGCAGTATCCCATATGACACTACCTCCTACTCACACCTCATGGATGGATGAATTCGTGGGATTTCCGAATTGCATGAATGCCTCGTGCTTGTTTCGAAAGTAGAATCAATTGAGAAAGGGATTGGATTATTTTTCGAAAAGAATAAATACCTCGACTTTTCAAGCATTTTTTCTATACTCTCGGCATGTTAGTACTCAAAACTCCCCGAAGTCCGAATAGGTGACGGGTCTTACTCGCAAAAATACAATCCTTTATTATATCAAAGAAAAGGGTTATATGTTTTTCTTGTGGATGAAAAAGACCGATATATCTCAATAAATATATATGAGCTCAGGAAAAACGTCAAGATAAAAACATGCGTTTATCTCTTTTCTTTTCTGGGATTGAACTTATTCGAAAGGCTGGTGACTCTGAAACAAAAAAACATGGTGATACAGAGTGGGAAATAACTGGCAGACTTCCTACATGAGAAATTTTAGTCCTCCACATTCGAGAAGAAAAAATAGAAAATGATAGAATACTTTTTCTCATATCCACTTTCGAGAAAACATAAAAAAATACGGATTATCAGCGTATAGCCGACTCTTCCGTATTCCGCTGTATCAACTATACTCTCGACTCCTTTCGGATATTATTTCACGAGAGCCCCAATGATACCAACGAGTTCCTTCGCTAAAAAGAACATTGACTTCAGTATATCGAAATCCTCATTAATTGCAAATTTTTCTCATGCCTACTCTCAACCCTGCCCAACAAGAAGCCGTCCTCACGATCGACTGACCACTCCTCATCAATGCTTGAGCCTGATCAGGAAAAACACATACCGTGACGACTCGAGTTGTGCACATGATCGAGGATCGTGGAATCGATCCACGTGCTATATTCTGTGTGACCTTTACCAATAAAGCGGCAAAAGAAATGCGCGAACGTATCGGAAAATGACTCGGTATAGAGATGCACGGTGTGAATCCATTTCGCAATCCGAGACTCCCGACTATCGGGACATTTCACTCGGTAGCATCGTTTTTCCTACGGATGTTCATCGATCGTCTGGGCTATGGGAAGGATTTCGTGATCTATGATAGTGATGACTGTATCCGCCTCGTGAAGGATATCATGAAGCATCGAAATATCGATGAGAAAGAATTCAATCCTCGTGGCATACATGGCATGATCTCATGAGCGAAGGGGAAGTGACTCTCACCGAATGAATACTCTCGAACCGTCGATAGCTATCTCGGATCGGTCGTCCTCGATGTCTATCAGGAATATGCAGGCAGACTGAAGAAGGATAATGCCGTCGACTTCGATGATCTCCTCCTCCTCTTTCGTCAGATCCTCGATATCGAAGAAGTGGTGGAATATTTCCACTCGAGGTTCCAGTACTTCATGGTCGATGAGTATCAGGATACCAATCTCCTCCAGTACGAGATCATCCGTATACTCGCGAGCGCCACACGCAATCTCTGTGTCGTCGGTGATGACTGGCAGGGGATCTACAGCTGGCGTGGTGCTGATATCGCGAATATCCTCTCATTCCAGAAAGACTATCCCGAAGCGAAAGTCATCATCCTCGATGAGAACTATCGTTCGACCCAGATGATCATCGATGCTGCGAATGCCGTGATCAAGAACAATACGAATCAGATGCAGAAAACCCTCTTCACGAGCAATCCGACAGGAGAGAAAATCATCCTCCTCGAGTGACTCGATGAGAAGCATGAGGCGGAACTCATCGCGAGTAGAATCAAAGATTTTGTGCATGCCCCCCTGTCAAGGGGGGATGTCCGCAACGGCGGACAGGGGGGTTTGGTTCCCGAAAATACTGATACAAAAACCTCCCTTCCCCCCTTGACAGGTGGGCTCCAGAAGGATTACTCCGATTTCGCCATCCTCTACCGCACGAACGGTCAATCTCGACTCATCGAAGAGTCTCTCATTCGCAAGAATATTCCCTATCGTGTCTATGGAGGCGTGAAGTTCTATGAACGCAAAGAAATCAAGGATATCCTCGCCTACATGCGCCTCGTATTCAATCCGACCGATAGCATGAGTATGAAGCGTATTATCAATATCCCGGGTCGAAAAATCGGTGAGAAATCACTCGAGAATTTTCTCGACGTTCTCGCTCGTGAGCACCTCAGTGTTGCTGATTTTGCTGAGAATGATTTTCTCCTCGGTTCCCTCACGGGCATAGGAGCGAAGGGGATTCAGTCATTCTGCTTCACGTATAAGTCACTCCGAGAACTCTCTCGAACCGCCTCTGTCGCAGCAGTCATGGACGCCATGATCAAGCGGACGAACTATCTCGAATACCTGAAGGGTGAGTATAGTGAAGAGGAATATGAGGGAAAGGTGGAAAATGTGGAAGAATTCCTGAATATGGCGAGTCGCTATGATGGCATGCTCTATCCTGAGAATCTTGCGACATTTCTCGAAGATATCGCTCTCATCACCGATCACGATCGGGATAATGATCAAAATAGTCCCCCTGACAAGGGGGATACAGTGGGTTCTGTCTCCCTCATGACGATCCATCTGGCAAAATGACTCGAATTCCCTCACGTCTTCATCGCAGGAGCAGAAGAGGGACTCTTTCCTCACTCACGGTCCCTTCTCGAAGCCTCGGCCATCGAGGAAGAGCGCCGTCTCATGTATGTCGCGATCACGCGGGCCAAGCACTCACTCTATATATCTCGAGCACATGAACGTTATACCTTCGGGAACTATAGCGCCAATCCGAAGAGTCGATTCGTGAAAGAAATTCCTGCAGAATATATCCATATCGAAGAACATCGCACAACAGCGAAGAGCATATTCGGAGGGGGAAGTGATGGATTTTCGACCTTCGGAAGTGCTTTCGGAGCAGGATTCGCTCCTGAAAAGAAGACGATCGTGAATACACTCTCAAAATCCGGAAAGAAAAACTCGGCTTCAGATTTCCAAATCGGTGAGAAAATACGTCATCCACAGTATGGAATCGGGACGATTGTCTCGATCCAGGAAGCAGTTGCTAGTATCGCATTTTCAGCAGGAAACGGTGTCAAAAAGATGAATATCGAAATAGCACCGATAGAGAAAATCAGTTAGGTAACGCTCAGAAATGTGTCATTTCGAGCGAATCCCGAGTACTCGGGAGAAGTCGATAGTCAGTATACCCCCTTGTGAGTAGAAATCTCTCCCTATCTCATCATTCGAACTATAGAACAGATCCTCGCTTTGCAAGGATGACAAAGAGAGAATGGAACGAACCACCCCGTCTTCCGCCTCTGGCGGAATCCACCCCTCAAGAGGGGAATGGGCATTCTTCTGCGAATCTCCTGATCTTAGGGAAAAATAAAAGGAATTCTACTCTGATTCCTGCA
>JAYVLL010000175.1:0-3562 GCA_043759495.1 Candidatus Altimarinota bacterium | reverse complement strand
CATCTAAATAGTATTTCTTGTGCTCCTATTTTGTTTTCCAGATTATCCAGAACTCAAAATATAGAAAAAAGATTGATTTCTTAGGGAAAATCATATATTTATCTGTAATATAATTTCATATCTTTCCTAATGGTTACTCGAGTAACTGCCTTCTGGAAGCCATCAGTGGGTGATTTAATTAAAGAATTTGCATCAAAAGAACTTGCGTCAAAATGACCAAAAATTCAAGTCATCAATCCCCACAGGGATATCTACTTCACAATTTCTTCAAAATAGAAACAACTGACCTTCAGATGGACCCGATGTAACAGATGTATCTGAAGGTGTAGTTCTGGCGGTAGCCCTGAGATTAACGCAACAAGAAACACGAGATACAACAACAATATATAATGCAATAGCTACTCGAACCTAGCCCTATTTCTTATACCAGAATCGACACTCCTCACCTCCGTTGAGGAGCTTTCTGTTCGCAAGCGGGGAGGCTCCTTTCTGAAAGGAGCTGTCCGCCTTGGCGGACTGAGGATTTTGCACTATCGGATACGTCGTGATGAATCCTCATCCATGCTCACTCACTTCATGGATAAGTTTTGTATAGATATCTGCGAGATCTTCACTCTGGAGACGATTGCCGTAGGGAGGATTGGTGACAATGCAGATATTAGATTCAAGATTTAAGATTCAAGATTGTGAATCCAGAGTGTCTCATTTTGAATTTTGAATTTTTCACTTTGAATCTTCGAGAAAGTTTCCCACCGAAAACGTGATATCCCCAGCGACTCCAGCCCGACGAGCGTTCCCCTCAGCGATATGGATCATCGCAGGATCGATATCACTCGCAGAGATCGAGTATTCTCCGCTGGGATATATTTTCTGTTCGGCTTTTGCCTTCGCAGTCTCGAGAGATTCCGCATCATGGAATGGGAGCTCTTCGATACGAAATAATCGAAAGAGTCCGGGAGCGATACCACGCGCCATCATCGCTGCCTCGATCGCGATTGTTCCGGAGCCACAGAATGGATCGAGCAGGGGAGTCCGATACTTCCAGTTCGCGAAGGCGACGAGTGCTGCAGCGAGATTCTCCTTCAGTGGTGCTTCTCATGCGTCACGGCGATATCCACGCTTATGGAGCGGATCACCCGTCACATCGAGGAGGATATGGGCTATATCGTCGATGATGAGGATGAGGATATGGACTTCGGTATTGTTGGTATAGTTCGGGGTCGTGATGGTGGAGAATATAGCATTTTGTCCCACACTCTGGATCGTCGGAATACTCGAGAGTGTGGATCGAGTCGATGATGCCTCGATGACGATCTGTTCCTTCCCAGTGAGATAGTATCCCCACTCGATATTCCTGAGAACCTCGTGGAGTGTATCGAAATCAGTGATCGGCTCCTCAGCCAGTGAGAGGTACACACGATTCGCGAACCGTGACCAGATCATGAGTTCATACATATTCTGCAGAGTTCCACGACACTTCACGAGTCGATCGAGCGCACGTATATCACCCACTCCGATCCGCTCGCACTCTCGCTTCACGAGTGACTCGAGACCTGACTGGCAGGTGAGGAGAAAATTGAATGGTAGAGAGTTTGAATCTTGGAATGTTGGAGTGTTTGAGGATTTGAGAGTTTGAATCTTGGGATCTTGGGTGACTCAAATATTCGAATCGGAAGTGACTCTTTTTATTGAAGACGCAATAGGATTGTTCGGATCTTGTTTCTTGACGAGTTTTATGATTTTGGACATGAGGGAAGTGTAGTGAAAAAGGGAAAAAGAGCAAAGTATATTATGAAATGGAAAATAAAATTGACAAAACAGAGAGAGAGCTATTATCATGGAACTTGAAATATATATCTAACTAAAAATAATATGAACGTCCCCACCGATCCCCATACATTTATAGTTCACACGGTCGATACCTCAAGTGCAGCCATACTTTCTGGTCGATTTATCGGACACTTACGACAGTTAGTTACAAATTGACTTTCTCAGGAACAATCAAGAACTTTTCAGATGGAAATTGATAGACTTGAACAGCAAGTTGCACCATATGCTTCTTGAGCTGCACAGCTTGCTCAAGTATCAAGGGCAGCAGCAATTGCCAGAAGTATGGACATGAACAACTCTGATCGATTTGCTCTGTACTGACCTGCATGAATCTTATGATCAAAGAATATGAGATGATTAAGGGATCATCTAGAAACGAAGGTTGCTACCATACCCTTTGTTGAATATGATGAAATCATTCGTCTCTATAAATGACTCAGATATAGAATTGAAAAGGCTATTCTAAGGTCTCAAAAACCTAAACCGCAATCACCAGATTTAGGCGTTACCACTCTTTCAAATGACGCGTACACCAAATTATGCAGTTATAGAGTAGAGTTGGAAAAAATACTGGCGGATGCTGGAAATTACGATAAAAGTGCTCGTAAACATGTGAGAGAAAGAGTTGCGACTCTTGGTACAATGGCTCAGCAAATTCCTGATACCTCTGCTTGAGAAGTAGCAGTATTGAAAACTGCAATTACCCAACTGGTACGAGAATGTATCTCAACTTTCCAGAGAAAGGCACCACAAGTCAGTAATTGAGCATGAGATACACTATCTAATGATGCGCATGCAGTACAAAAATCTTGAGTAGTAATTAGAACTGAGGCACTTCCATCTATTGAAATAAGTGAATACGATCAAGTAGTGATTGATTATCTAGACTTACTTTTGAATGAAATTCGAAATGTTATTGCTGATAAGGGAAGTGTTTGAGATTGACGATTTCGTCAGGACGCTGTTTCACCATTTCTTCGAAATCTATCTGATAAGATAAGGTTATGAGTGATTAATCCAGAAGCGTTCTCTTGGAGGGAGATTACCTCAAATATGGAGGTACAATCAAATTATGGTAAGGCTATGAAAAGAGCATTGGTGGAGTGATCAAAACAAAAACAATGATTTTTGGCAAATCTAGATATATTTGTATGAGCAATGTCTATTGCAAGTGAAAGACTCAATATCGCTCCAAAGGCACTTCAAGGAAAGATTAATGACTTCCTCAGTCAAAAACCCCCACCAACTCGGTAGTTTTTTCGATTACACTGAGAACTTCGGTAAATATTCCTTCACATATCGTTCTTCGCACTCACGGATGATTCGTACTGCTTCCGTCGCATCGAAGAATCCATTCACTTTACAGGTACCAGGTTTCTTCAGATCCTTGTAGTGCTCGAGATAGTGAGCCGCTTCTTTCTGCCAGTGAGGGCCGAGTTGCTCATAGGAAGTGATATGGTCCATACGTTTGTCATCAGCGAGGACGCCGATCACCTTATCATCGACTTCGCCACCATCATCGAACTTGATAATCCCGATAACACGGACTTCTGCGAGAGAGCCAGGGACGAGTCACTCGGTTACATTCGCGATGACGACATCGAGTGCGTCATTGTCATGGTCCCATGTACATGGGATTGCCCCATAGGCGAATGGGTAAGCGAGGGAAGAATACCCGACGCGATCGAGTTTGAGAGTTCCTGTCTCAGTGATGAGTTCATATTTATTGATA
>JAYVLL010000174.1:0-6974 GCA_043759495.1 Candidatus Altimarinota bacterium | reverse complement strand
CGAATTCGCTCGAAATGACAGCTGCGTGAACGATACCTAAGAAATAATGAGTCTCTCTATAATCCTATCCTCTTCATCCGTCACTGGTGTGATCGAGAGGCGATTTCCCTTCTCGAGGATCTTCATCCCTTCGAGTCAGGGAGTACTTCTGAGTTCGGCGATCGAGATGATACGAGAGAGCTTCTCGACATACTCGACATCGACACACATCCATATCGGTTTTTCACGAGTCGATTTCGGATCATAGTGCTTATCTCATGAGAGGAACTGCGTCTCATCGGGATGAGCGGTAGAGTATACTCGAGCAATCCCTGCAATTCCCACATCCGCACACGATGAATGGTAGAAGAGGACTCTATCTCCGACCTTCATATAATCTCGCATATAGTTGCGAGCGAGATAGTTTCTCACACCATACCAGTTCGAAGATCCATCTTTTTTCAGATGATCGATCGAGTATTCAGAGGGTTCGGATTTCATGAGCCAAGTGGGCATAGGAGGAGATATTACTTTGATTCCATTTCTTTCAAAATCTTCTTTTCTTGGCTTCCCAGTTTCCGTTTTACTTTCTGGATATCTTCGGATGCTGGGAGTTGCTCTGGAATCACACCTTCATCCAGGAGGAGTTTTCGGACATTATGATTATTTTTCGTATGGTCATGTGTGATGCTCGACTCCGTCGAGAGATTTTTTGCTGAGATATTATGATTCGTGAGTGCTGTCGCGAAGTCCTTCGCTTTCAGAGTTACTGTCGGAAGATGGTCAGCAAGTGGCTTCTTCGAAGTCACCATACCGAGCCGATGCTTCATATCGTCAGTCGTGAAACCTCAGAAAAATGCTCGGTCTCCACTGCTCCTAATCCGAGCAAAACCAGCACCATCTATCCCTCGCTCATAGAGAAGTCCTGAGAATACCTTCTCTGTATCAGTGAGACTCTCCCGTGCCTGGACTCGCTCTATCTCTTCGAGTCGTTCTTCTATGAGTTCGAGTTTACGAGTAGAGAAAGCGAAATAGCTCATCGCAAAAGCAATCTCTTCTTTACGGGCGTCTCCATTCTGAGCTATGAGATAGCAGGCATATCGAGTCAATCGGTAGTCATCGACTATCTGTGTACCTCACTTACCGCTGATGATTGGTTTGTCGACGCCAGCAAAGTGATCTGCTGGCTTCTGTTTGGCATTTCTACAGGCTATGATAGCCTTTTCTATCACGAGCTCGAAGTTGCGCCACGTCGTATATCCGAGAAGGGACTGGAGCTCACGAGCATACCAGAACTCGACTCACTCGTACTCATGACGATGCGACTCGAATGTGGAGGTGAGGGATGTGAGGGTGGATTTTTGCATAGAGAAAAATTATTTCTTTTTAAGTTTCTTCGGCGTCTGAGAAAGCACAGAGCCTGCGACTTTCTTCTCCTTCGGAGGAGTTCTTGGATTTTTGAGTTCTTTACTTGCTTTTGTTGCCACTTTCTTCGAAGTTTCCTTTTTCGGCTGGACTTGTACGAGTGTACTCGCATCGATAGATTTATCTTTCTTTGATGATTTTAGTCCTTTCGAGACTATCTTCGCGATAGGATTATGAGTTTTCTTGGTGTTAGTTGGCATAAAAAATTTTGACTTAAGAATAAATAATGATAAAATAGATTCATACAATCTTTATAGATTGACCTATATGTCCTCGTATACTTGCAAAATTCTGCTCGCAAGAGTTCAGTAGTATATGACAGCATGTAGGTGACATAGGCAATGTCGGTGTAGTAACCGATATAAAACCTATGTCTTTTTTTATGTTTCAAATTTTATGTTTCAAAAGTAGAGATAAGGTAGAGTTTTCGGTCTTTTCAGATGATTTCTTCGCGTACATGCACCCCCGAATTCTTTCCCATTTGGCGTGACGCCCTGAAATTCGAAACACCTTCTTCTTTGTAGTATTTGTGTATGATAGATAGTAGCTGTTCTGAGGAGTTCTATAGCACAGAAGAAAAACTGCATCCTGTGGTTTTTATCCTTTCGAGATAGGCTACACTCGAGAAACATATCGAGAAATACTGATCTTCGATCCAGTCATTTACATATGATTTTCTTTTGCTGAGTACAGTAGGTCTCTATCTGATTTTCGAGAATTTTTCACTTACGGGAAGATACTTCAGTAGTTACAGGTTTCGGCATTTTTACACAAGAGTGGTTAATTATAAAGGGTGACCTCTTCGCGATAGATTTATGGGTTTTCTTTGTGTTTGGCATAAGTAATTTTTACTTAAAAATGGTTGAATCTTTCCATAAATCTTCAAGATATTGAATTTTTTCTCATCATTCTAGTTTTTTTACAGTAAAGTCATTTTTTCAGAGTCCATTTATAGAGGCTCATAAGAGATATAGTTCCGTACTATCTATAAGTATATATCTATCATGGTTTGCGGAATCGTGTAGCCTACATTCAGTTTTTGATCTTTTCCAAACAAGAAAATCATTTTTAAATCCAGATTTCACTCATTCTTTCTGGGCAAGAAATCGTATATTTATATTCGCTTCAATATCTTCTAGAAAATCAAAGATATTTGAAGATAGGTAGTTATCTACGATGAGAATCTCATTTTTCGCAGATTGAAAGAGTTTTCTAAAAAATTGTCGCGCTTTAAATTCATCATTTATAGTAAAATGAACTTCTGAATCAGGTCTTTTATAGCCAGAAAGCTCTTTCAATATTGAGACTAAATCTAGTATTTGGTTGTCAGAAGTTGCAATTCATGGTATTACTCTTCATTGAAATAAATATCATTTTTGTTTCCAGGCATCAAACTTTCTATATTCAAAAGAATCCACGGGCTTTAGTAATTCATAGACTTCTTGTATTGAAGAATTGAAAACATCATAGATCTGTTGATTGGTAGCTATTCATTCGTTGACTTCATTAGAAATACGATAGCAGCTCTCAATAATATTGAATATTTTATTTTTTAGCTCTTCTGTCATATTTTACTTTCGATTAGATTCCAAAACCACCCTCCTCTCCTCTTCCGTCAATCCATAGAGCTCGAACACCATATCATCTATCTCCTTATCTGTCGCTTCTATTCGACTCGCGATCTCTCGCACTTCACTGGCTCGCTTCTCGAAGTAGCTCATGAGCTCCTCTTGTCCTTCTAGTCATATCTTCACTTTCAGCTCTTTCACGAACTCCGCAAAGTCGAGTTCCCACCACTTTTCGAGTTTGCGAGAGATCTTCATTCAGGCACTCGGCTGAAGCCGAGTGTTGCTCATTATTCCCCTCTCATCAACACTCGGCTTCAGCTGGGTGTTCGGGATATCGTTTTTCAGCTGGGTGTTCCCAACACCATATCTCACCATGATATTCGCGAGGAAACTCTCACTCTTCTCATGGAGCTCACGATGAAGCGTGAGCATCGTATCAGCTCAGTCGATAAATGGCTGTTGGTCGGAAAGAGAGATGCCTGGAATTGGAAATTCTTTTAATTCTCAAGCCTTAAGTTGGGGGAATAATCATCTCTGCATCTTTCATAATTTATTTACAAACCAGAAAGATATTACTTTTGAGTTAAGTAAAGACAATAAGTACTTAGTATTTGATTCTGGATTTGGGTTATATAAGACAATATAGTTTTGATCATTTATTATATCAGCACTAATTAGTACACAGTTGATGCAATATGGTCTCTTGGATGGAATAACCCGAACAATTAAGTGATCATTTAAAAATAATTCTTTTGTTCTGGGTTCTCATAAGTTTACTCAATACTTTATATAACTTCATGACCATACGAAATCATATCTTTTAGCATCACTTCAGTCTATATATTGAAGCCAACTATTATCAATTTTTTCGTAGGAATGATATATACGTTGATCTATAATATCTTGTGTTTGTAATGGGTATCCATTTCATTTTTTATAAGCCACTATACCATTTGATATATCAATATACTTTCGCAAAGGTTGTGATATTTTTTCAATCTTTTTAATAAGTGGGAATGTTTCGCCACTAAGAAACATTTCATAATTTATGATAACATCTCCCACTAAAAGATCCTTTTTACTAATAGTACAAAGTCTATGAAAAACTTCATCAACATTCTCATAAATAGTTATGTTATCTGACGAAGAATCTTTTTTCATACAGGCAATCATAGTATCAACACTTGCATCAGCAAATATATTTCCTCTAATATTCACGAAATTTATTTCTGAAAAATTATTAAGAGTATAAGCCCTGAAATCACTTAAGGAGTTGACCGTAAGTATATTATTTGGTGCTATAAATCATAGGTAACCCTTACTTCGCAAAAGATTATATGCTTTCTCAAAAAAGTATATATCAGTCCTAGGTTTTAGCTTATATAATTCATAGTATGCTCTATAAAACACCTTTTCCTCTTCTGACATGTTATCGCTCCTAAGAAACACATACGGTGGATTCCCCACTATCACATCGAATCCTCATCCATACATCGGCTGGTATGCCTCATCCAGAGAACATATCTCAGCAAGTTGAAGCTTACTGTTGATAGCGGGGATCTCATGTTTATTATGATTGAGGCGGGTATACTCTATTGCATTCTGCAGATGAGATTCCGTATCGAGGTACGTATGACTCGATCCCTTTGCCCATATCTTGTTCTGTCGTCATTCATCTGCAACAGTGAGCTTTAGCTCTCTGCCAAGACAAAATGACGTATATCACTTCAGTTTCCTCACTATTTCATCTATCTCATCTTCAGTACTGACTATCACCATATGCACATGATCTCTGAGGATATTTTTTGCGAGCACTCTCAGTTGTTCTTGACGGATTTTCTCATTGAGTTTTTTCATCAAGAAATCCCTCATCGTTTCATCGAGAAAAAATGGCTCACCATCTCAGAGATTTGGATTATTTTCACGACGGTAATCGATGACTTCCGAGAACTCCATCATCCGTTCACTGACCCTACTATTATGAGTCACCCATGTTATGAGAAAGGTTTTTAGTACTTTCTGAGGAAATATATCTGCAAATTCACTCTTCCAGTCAAATGCTTTATCTCCAGCGACACTCGGATCATCTATGAGCGAATTTCCACACTTGATATTGTTATCGAGTGTCACGAGCTTCTTCCCTTTCTGGGCACTCTTGAGCCAGAGGGAGAGCTTCGTGATCTCGACAGATTCTTCATTCAGGTCTACACCGTAGATATTGTTCCGCAGTATCTCGCGGAAGTAGTTCTCATCGTCTCAGAGACGTATCTGGTCTCACTCGATGTAGAGGATATTCGCTACTCGCTTATTCTCTTCGAGGAGGAAGTCGAATACTCGCACGAGGAAAGCTCCCGAACCACAAGCAGGATCGAGGACTTTCACATTATGAAGTATTTTTTGATATTCGGTATAGGCATCTATTTCTCGTTTTCGGTAGTTTTTCTCATTGATATCTTCCTTGAGTACGTACTTCACCTTGAGTGCTTCTTCGTGTTCTTCGAGGTATCTCCCGAGACTATTTCGCACGATATAGTCTACGATATAGGCTGGAGTATAGAAGATGCCGTCTTTCTTTCGTTTCGAGACTTTGATATCTATGATCTTCTCTTCTTCGACTTTTCCATGATTCTCTATCTGTGTACGGATTTCTTCGATATCGCTGATAGACTGCTCGAAGATATGTCCGAGTATCTCGACCGAAAGTTGCCCTCCATCTTCTGAGAAGTCATATCATCCAAGTGCGACGAATTTTTCTATGATATCATCACTTATTTTCAATGTATCGATACTCTCATCTCACCGAAATAGTCCACCATTGTACCCATCAGGGATTCCCATACTCATATCTCCACTATCTATTGACTGGAAGAATTTACGGAGCATCTCCCACGGGGCAAATCCGAATTTCTTCGCTTGATCCACACGATGTCGGAGCTCGTTCTGAGGAATGAGTCATCTATCTTCACAGAAACAAATAAATACGATACGATCGATGATGCGTTGAGCCTTTTCTATCACATTCGCATTCTGCATATCAGGATTATTTTTCCAGATATCGCGCATGAGTTCGAGACGGAGGTCTTTATACTCTTTATAGAAGATTTTTGATATTTTTTCTTCCTCTACACGGACTTTCGCGAGAAGTCTCTCGATCTCGCTTTCAGTATTCTCGGCGATGAGTCGGCTCGCATGGAATATGCTATAGAATTTCCGAAAATTCTCATAATCATTCTTCCCATCCACGAGTTCTCGAAGCGTGAATGACTCAAAATCTTGGTATGTATCTATATAGAGTCTGATCTCGAAGAAATTCGAGACGATGACCCATTTAGAATTATAGAGAGGCTTATATTTGAATGCTTGTTGTACAGGGGTGAGGTTTCCTGCCCGTTGCTGTGGACGATCGAGTGAAGTCGCGGCATCTTTGAGCTCCACGACTGCCTGAGTAGTATGAGATTCGCTCGAATAGTATCCGAGACCGATATCTGGCTTCTGTCCATTGGATTCGTTTTTTGGTTCTTTTTCTCTCGTATATACTCCATTCGAGATGCTCGTATATCCGAGTATTTCACCGAAGAGAGATTCATTATAAACTCACTCGAACTCTTTTTCTGATTTTTTCTGGAGAGTTCCCGCATCGTACATAGAGAGCCAATCTCTCAGGAGAGATACTTTTTTTTCGATATCAGGAATGTGTATGTTTTTGATTGCTTCTTGGAGAACAACCTTGGAAAAGAGATGAGCCATAGAAGAATGATTGAATGTGATTATAGCGAGTTGGCTATTTTCTCCAAAAACAAAATCCCCTACTTTCATAGAGGATACTCTATTATTACTGGATTCCGTGACATTCATCCTTCGGAGTAAACCTACGGAGAACGGAAGCACGGAATGACAAAAATTTCTACATCGCCACCTTCTGTGGAACACCCACTACTCCTTCGAAGAACGCATCGAACTCATCCTGGAGCATCTCTTCGCGAGCGAGGAGCTCATTCGCGA
>JAYVLL010000173.1:0-3228 GCA_043759495.1 Candidatus Altimarinota bacterium | reverse complement strand
GTGAAAATAGAGAGCTTTCGTGATCGAGAGCTCGAGGACGGCATCGCCGAGGAATTCGAGACGCTCATTGGACTCAGTATAACTGCTCTGAGCCTCATTCAAGACAGAGCGGTGGATACACGCGAGCATGTAGAGTGTCGGGTCTTTTGGCTGTATCTGAAGCAAAGTGAGAAGTGATTCTACATTCGATTCAAACACCACACGATCATAGCGAAGAGATGTACGGGTCATAGGAGTGTGAGGATTAATAAATATAGGCTTCATACATATCAAGATTATGAAATACTTTGATATTTTTCTACTTTTGAAATAAAGTAATCGTTTCCTATAGGGGAAAAATGATGGATTCAATTCATAAAAATTTTACTTTTGAAATAAGATTATGCCCAGACAGGAATATATTTTTGGTATTTTCTAGGGTAGAAATACCGGAAGTGCGTACTATTGTATACAGATAATCGTATCTGAAAAGGTGAAATACTTATAGACTCGAAAATACTTCTTTCAATTCTGGATAATTTTCACGAATTTGAAGTTTCCACCAGTTTGTCTCTTGTCATGAATAGTCTCATTTACAGTAGACGAGAAGAATATGGCACTCGTGCTTTTCTTCATCCATGTACACAATATACCTGTTTCCTGATGCATGTGGTGATTCGCGAGTTCCAGCCACAGCGAATTCACATTTGAGTAGGTGTCTCGTATCACAAGAGATAATAATCTCAGCCTTCGTGGTTTCGAGAAAACTATCGACACGCGATAATTGGGCACGAATAGCATCGAGAGTGATATCCCACGCTCTCGGATATTTTTTCTCGAAAGTCTTGATAAAGTGCCTCTCGGCATATGGTCGTATATGTATGCTGTAGCGTTTATTAGTAGACATTTGTTGGTTCTTCCTGAGTTATAAGTGCATATGGGATGATCTCACCATCATAACATATCTTCCATGGGAGTTGTTCATGGGTATAGCTTACTATTTCTTCAGTATTTTTCCCTTTCCACTTCTCACAGATTTTCCGGATAAATGCTATCTGTTCCATAGAGAGTCCATCCTCACTCGGAGCACCGATATTCTCGATAAGTTGAGTACGACCTCTAGATTCTATGATGATGCTCTCACTATTCTGGAGCTCCTCAAGTGTACGAAAATAAGCATCTGGTACTGGTCATTGAGGGAGCTTACGATACGATAGTCCTGTGAGAGATTCGAGATGTTCGTAAAACCATCCAAAATCTATAAGGTATGCAAGTTTCGCGAGTTTCGTCTTCGTAATCTTCCCGTCTTTGTCAGATCAGAATCGTATACACTGAGTAATAATAGCTTTATATTTCTCTATATCATATTCTTGATTCGATGTGACCCTTACGTCTTCACCCGTGATATCCGCAAGAGATATATCGAGTAGCTTTCCGAGTTCTACTGCTTGTGTAAGTGTGATCTCGCTGTCTCCGCTTTCTATACGAGCATATGTCTGACGAGATATAGCGAGCCTCTCTGCTACTTCGCCTTGGGTGAGTCCGCGAGATTCTCGTACTTCTTTCACTTTCTGGTACATCATAATATGTAAATTACAGTACAAAAATTATATGAAAAAGTATATTAATGTCAAAATATTTAACTTAATGCTTATATTTAATACAAAATAAAACATACAAAGTATTTTACTTATAAATACAAGTATCAGAAAATCCCTTGCTTTTCTCTATCACATAAATATAATTGCACTCAATGGGCAAGGTAAAAAAAATGACCCAAGAATTTCTTAGATCATTCACGAATGCAAATATTCGGTCTTTGTGGACGAAGGCATACTATTCATGGAGATTAAGAAATCAAGTTTATTTCTTAATCTTTCTCTCATATGTCTTTCGAGATATATCAGTCTCCGAATAAGGAGTACCGATGGAGAATTACAAGCAACAACAATAGAATTGTTGGCGCAAGTTCTGAAGGTTTCATCAACCGACAAGACTGTGTTAATAATGCTGGGTTGGTGCGAGATGCTCTCGTAGCTGCCTCAAAGTAATTCTTCTTTTAGAAAATCCCGCTCACGCGGGATTTTCTAAACTTCCAAAACCTTATCTACCTCCCCCATCACTCTCGCGGTCTCTGTAAGTGCGACGATCATCGCCTGATAGTGGCTGATATCTTCCCATGTGAGAGTCCGTCACTTACGATCCTTGAGCCACTTCTGTGCTGGCTGATATCCTCCGATATAGAAGTTCCATGCGATTTCTGGGACATCGCCGAAATATTGAGTGGAGTTAATCCATACCTGTCATGCCGAACTTGTTTCGGCATCTTCATTCTTCTTATCGGAAGATCCTGAAATAAATTCAGGATGACGGAAAATCACCTTCTCAACTTCCCCACTTCCTGCGACGGGGAATTTCGTGATATACTCTTCGACTTTCGGAGATTCGAGAAGGTGCAACGCACGAAGTTCTCCACCGAGTGCGATGAGCGCGAGAAATGACTCTCGTGAAGTCGGATATGGCACTCGTGGAAAGTCGATCTTCAGAAACTCTTTATATTTCTCACGATACGATGGCGAGTGAAGCACTGCATAGATATAATCAAGTATATTCTCTGGTGTAGTCTCACCGACTATCTCATTGATTTTTCACCAAACCTCTGCATCCAGATTCGGAGTTTTTGTATTTCACTCTAGATCTGGAGTATCAGAGTAGAGATATAGTGGACTAATATAGTCTCAACCCTGCATTCATGGCGATGACCAGCTTCGAAAGTCGATTATTTTATCAGTTATCATTACTGGGGCAGAACCACTTTCTGCATGTCCTAATTTTGAAATAATTCAAAGATTACTTCAAATAGTCATATGCTTCATATTCTCATACCGGGGGGAGTTAATCCAGCATTCAGTCTTTTTCGTATAGTACATATATCGAGTATCGAATGGTCGGTATGCTATCTTGATTGGGGATGTATTTTCGAAAGATTCTCGAAGCTCTGCAATACGAGCTTCTTTTGCATGCTTTCTTTGATCTTTGATCCCGAACTCTTGATACGGATTGGAGGAGTTAAGTATACTTGCCGTGAATTCTTTCGCTTCTTCTGGGGTATAATGGATAGCAAGTTTATCGATCGCAGTTACTATACCTCTAAAATCCCCCCAAAATCCTACAAGAATTATCTCGAATTTTCCCTTGACAGAGCCAAATATCGCATAAAAAGAGTGTTAGTCATTAACACTCTTTTTT
>JAYVLL010000172.1:0-5963 GCA_043759495.1 Candidatus Altimarinota bacterium | reverse complement strand
TATAGTCCTCACTATGATTACGAGTTTTCATACATGCGGATTTCGAGGACAGTGAGATCTGCACTTCGAGCTCTCAGGATATACCTCTATTATCGGTGGCAATGGATCTGGAAAGACCCATATTCTCGAAGGGATTCATCTCGCGAGTGGTGGCTCGATCGACTATATCCTCGCACCTCGTACTGAGGATTCCCTGTTCGAAATTCAGTACGATGAGCCGATTGGGGTACGATCTTTCTCACGAGAGAGACGAGAAGGGAAAGATGTATTCCGCATCCAGGGATCGAAGATCTCCTGAGTAAAATATCTAAAAGAGTTCCCCTATAGAACCGTCTTCCTCTCTCCGTTCGATATGAACCTCTTCTATTTCGCGCCATCTGTGCGTCGTGCATGTATCGATGGGATCCTCGATCGTGCGTTCGCTCAATTTCGTACAGTCAAGCGGCGATACGATGAGATCCTCATGCAACGGAATTCCCTCCTGAAAAAAATCCGAGAAGGAAGTGCCAAGCCATGAGATCTGAAGTATTGGGATCAGATATTTGTCGAACAAGCGGCACTCTATCATCTCTATAGAAAAAAATGGGTCGATTTTGTCTGAGAACATATGGGAAGTATCGCTGCATTTCTCCCGAAATATACACTCGCACATATCTATGAGAGTCGGCTCGATACGACGATCCATGAGACTGGGAAGAGTCTCGAAGAAGTCCTGAGTATACTCCTCTGCGAAGATCAGCTCTACGATATCCAGAGTGGCCATACACACATCGGTGCGCATCGCGATGATTTCTCATTCCAGATGATTTCTCGTGAACATGATGATACGACATCGAGCGCACTCTATCTCTCACGTGGAGAGAATAAGGTACTCCTCCTCGCACTCAAGCAGATCGAAATTCTCTTCCTGAGAAAATATGTCGATCTCCCGATTGTGCTCTTGTTTGATGATATATTTGCTGAGCTCGACCAGAGCTATGCAGAACATATTATTTCGCTTTTCGAGGCAGATCAGTTGATCATGACCTCTCAGAGATCGCTCCCCATCTGAAAGAATTGGGAATGTTTTTCTTGCATAAATCTCAATAGTGAATATCATGCAGAAAACCCTGTTATAGCGCACTAGTCTCGATACTTGAGAGACGCTGAAAGCCGGTATTTCATACTCAAAAATCTATGAACCGTACATATATACAATGTCTCATTCTGATGGGATTCGTCGGATGAATCTTCTCAGTACACGCAGCAGAGACTGTGCCACCAAAAATCCATCACTTTACCCTCATAGGAGTCGATACGATCAAGATCGGTGAAGCGATGGATATCACCGTCGAAGCACGTGATAAGGATGATAAAGTGATCCCTACCTACAAGGGTTCTGTTTTTTTTCAGGCATCTGACTACAATGCGACACTTCCGAGCCAAGGAAAGGCGATACAATTTAGCGAAGTCGATAAGTGAGTCAAAAAACTCTCCAAAGCCGTAATATTCAAAAAAACGGGGGAACAATCCCTCGAAGTCTCTGATGCAGTCGAGGATGCCTCAGGAAAGAAGAGTATCAGAGTCGAAGCATCTGAAACCACGAGCACCGGCAATATCGAAGCCATCACGATCATCACACCTGAGAATAATGCTATACTCAGTATGGGGGATCTCATCACCGTGAGTGGATATGGGAAGAAGAATAGTAAGCTCGCCATCAAGCTCAATGGTGGTGATATCGCCACAGTGATCGCCGATGAGAATGGTCTCTATAGTAAGACCCTTCCTTCACTGACGCAACAGTCCAATATCGTCGTCGTCGAGCTCCTCGATGCGACGAATAAGGTGCTCACCTCATCACAGGTGCGGTTCAGTCTCACGAACAAAGATCCGATCTTCAATAATCTCGTCATCACCCCTGCGACGAGTGTCGAGATAGGAACTGGGATCACTCTGACCGTAGAGGCTGAGGCGGGACTCACTGAAGTCACAGTCAGCATCGATGGAAGTGTGACTGTCCTGAAGGAGTCTGGACCAGGGAAGTATACGGGACTGACCCGTGCACCAGCAAAGTCCTGAGTGTATGCCGTCAACGTCAATCTCAAAAATGCACTCTCTCAATGAGTCTCAAAAACAGGAGTAGTCAATCTCACAGTCAAAGATAAGGCACCGGCTCCAGTCGGAAAATTTCTCGATGTCCGTACCGAGACACGTGGAACCAAGGTAGAATTCTTATTTCAGGTGCAAAATCTCCCTGCTGATCTCGTAAAATTCAAGATCGCATATGGTGAGAATCCTGATAGTCTCTCGGAGCAAGTGATCACATACGAAGCGACGAAGATCGTGAATGGATCGGGACAGTATAGTTGGTATATCGATAAACTCGAACCAAAAAAGTATACATTCCGTATATTCGGACTCAAGGAAGACCAGTCAATCATATCTGATTTTGCCTCTGATCCCGTCCAGATCACCATCTGAAAACCTGAGTGTAGCATCGGCAATGTCTGAGAGATCACAGTACAGACTGCTCCAGACTCTAGTACGCTCTCATGGTCGAGTGTCACAGGCGCGATTTCCTATAATATCTACAAGTACACCGCTGCCGGTGATGCTGAATTTATCAAGAATACAGCTGACACATCCTATGTACTCTTTCTCTCTTCAGGATCGGTTCTCCATGAGGACTTCGGTCTGAAAGCCCTCTGCGATGATGCAACAGAATCAGCTGATATGACAAAGGTATCGAAGGTCCAAACTGGTCCAAGTGGCGTCATCGCTATTCTCGTGGTGATATCAGCACTCCTCACTGTAGTACTGATGCGAAGACGAGTGAGTTAATGCTTTTCACAGAATTGAAAAATATTTTGACTTCAGGAAGAGATCCTATATAATCCTCGAGCTTTTTTAAAAAATATAGATATATGATAGGAAAATTTAAGAAAAGAAAACGACTTCGTGTTCACGGATTTCTTGCTCGAAAGAGTACCGTCGATGGACAGAAGGTCCTCCGTGCTCGCAGACGCAAGGGGCGTCATGTCCTCGCTGTCAGCTACCCGAACCGATTCAAGAATGTTCGTGGAAAGAGTAAGCATCATAATGTCGCTGGTGGAAATGCACGTATCGTGACATTCCCTGGTCTCACAGAACGCTTTCGTGGCTAATCATCTCTCATGATCTCTAAAAAATTTCGATTAAACGAAAAAGAACTCAGAAAGGTTTTACATAAAAAAAAGCCTTTCTTTTCGTATAGTCTCATCGCGAATACCCTCCCAAATAAATACGGCTATAATCGATGTGCCATCCTCCTATCGGGAAAACAGACAAAATGAAGTGTCAATCGGAATTATTTCCGGCGGACACTCTATGATACATCTGCAGCCTATCTCGCAGATTCTGGATTGGATATCGTTTTTGTCGCGAAAAAATGAACTGTCTATAACTATAAGGATGCTCAACAAGTAGCTGAATTTAAACGAGATATATCATTTCTGTGGAAAACGATCCTCAAAAAAACTCCCAAAGGGGCTTTACACTAATTGTTTTTCTATAAGGGTCTCTACAAGTGTTAAGCGGGTTCTACTGTCTATTTTCCCTGTTGGAGAGAGTCCATTCTTTCTCTGGAGGGACTTGAGCGCGAGGATCGTCGCTGGGTTCATGATACCAGTATCTGTACCACGGAAGTATCCGCTCGATCGGAGGGTTGCCTGCAGCGCTCGTACATTATCTCCTCGCTCTCAGCGAGCCGGATGTCCAAATGTATTCACCTTCGCCTCAGCCTGTGATACACGTGATTCCCAGTCTACATGAGCTGATATCATGAGTGCACGTTCTGACTCGATACGCTGGAGCTCTGCATTTTTCAGGAATGTATATCGTCCATACTCTTCTCTGAGCTTCGCCTGGGTCATGGGACCGTAATTCCCTGCACCAGGATCACTCACTTTCGATATCACTGCGTGATCCATCTGAAATGCGATAATCATCTCCTTCAATGTCCTTCACTCACTCGTATATCAGAGATCAGCAAACTGCGAAAGTATCTCAGCAGGGAGTGAGCCGACGAGATTCGATGTTACCTTCTCATATCGTGATATATCGATCTCTCCAGAGTCTATGGCGGCGAGGTCGATACTTTTTCCTGAAGCAGAACTCTCAACAACCGTTCCTGTGACTTTTCTCCGTCACCAGATAAGTGCTCTTTTGAGTCATGCTTCTCCTTGCCCCATCCATATATCGATACGATCATATGCCTGTCATCGTTCACCTGCGGTGACGATAGCCCCTCATCGATCTTCGACTTCTCCTATACCGAGTCACTCGAAAGAGATCTTTGTACCGAAGTCATATCATTTCGGTGCGGCGATCATCCCAGCAAATACTGGAACTCCACTCGCTCCATGCGTTCCATTTCCATTGAGTCTCCTTTCTACATCATAGTTGCCCTTGAGATAGAATTGCTGACCTGGAAGTGGAGAATAGTATGCCGTGACGATGAATTCCTGAGTATCTCCGACGTTCGCAGCATAGCCACTCGACGGGAGAAAAATACAGAAGCTCAGTATCGAAACGCTGGAATAGATCCATTTTTTTATCCGAGAGAAGGAGGAGGCGATTTTTTCTCTGGTAATAAAAACGAGAGAAACATTTTGTCTGACATGAGCCGTGACGAGACTACTCGCCGAAAGTGAAAAAGAGAAAACCATGAAGAGAGATTATGGATAAACGTCTCATCTACATACCACATATATCGATTTTTTGTACCAAAAGTATACTTCGAGGGATAGAGTATCACACTCTGAGGAGAAATTCCAGGAATTGAGCTTGACTCAGAGAGCAGATACTGTACGAAGATATAAAATCGTGAGATTCACAATATACATCTCGAATGAGAAAATACCGGATAATCGCATCTGTAAGGGGAAACTTTGATGTTTTGTCTCTTACTTTTATACCTCACAGTGTCAGATCATATACAAAAAGTGAAAAAACTCAAAAACTTTTTGCAATTATCACCTCTTTTCATATACTCTACGGGCTTCTCAAAGCATGGCGGCCATAGTTTAGTTGGTTAGAACGCCGGACTGTGAATCCGGAGGTCGTGGGTTCGAGCCCCATTGGCCGCCCCATATTTCAGATAGTAGATAAAAAATAACAACTAAAAATACGGAAAAATTTTTCCGTATCAGTTCCAAACTTTTATCTTTTATCTTTTATCTTTTATTTCTTATCTTTTATTTCTTATGTCAGATTTTGCAAAAGATCTCGCTGCGGTAACTCCCGTTCATTCATTCAATATCGGGCAGATTATCGCCGGAACCGTCGTCGTCGCGAATCAGAAAATGATCCTCGTCGATCTCGATGGCCAATTCACTGGTATCATCACGGGTACTCATATGCACTCCTCTACTGAGGATACATCTGATATCCAGCCTGGTACTCGTATCGAGTCGATCATCATCGGTGATGATGCTCACTCAGGACTCATCCACCTCTCTCTGCGTAAGGCAAGTCAGGCAAAACTCATCGAAAAACTCCACTCGAATTTTGATACCAAAGAAATTATTACGGTCATACCAAACGAAGCGAATAAATGAGGACTCCTCATCGATCTCGATGGGATCAAGGGTTTTATCCCCGTCTCACAGCTCACTCCGAGCAACTATCCTCGAGTCGAATGAGCCAATCCGGAACGTATCCTCGAACACCTGAACAAGCTCGTCGGAAAACCATTCCAGGTCCGTGTGATCAATGTCGATCAGAATGGCAAGAAGATCATCTTCTCAGAAAAGGCCGCGATCGAAGAACAACGAGCAGCGGCTATGGGAACGATCAAGATCGGAGATATTGTCGAAGGGCATGTCTCAGGTATACTCACCTATGGACTCTTCGTCACCTTCAATGGAATCGAAGGTCTCGTCCACGTCTCAGAGATCGACTGGGGACATGTGAACAATCCACACAAGCATGCTCGTATCGGA
>JAYVLL010000171.1:0-9203 GCA_043759495.1 Candidatus Altimarinota bacterium | reverse complement strand
GTACACCTGCTATGCTACCAGCTAGATCATCGGGACATATGGCATCGAGATCGATCGCCGATCGGGGGAGAGTCGCATTGTATTCACGCAGGATCTTTGCCTGTTTACCAGCAGTGAGTCCGGTCGCACCGGAGAAGACGTATTGTCCGAGGTACTGGAGATCCTTCACGGTATTCTCTGTGATCTTCGCCATAAGTGCTGGATGAGAGAAGACTCTATCTCGAGAGATCTTCGGGACTGCATCTGCATGATGACATATCGCATTCGCAGCTCAGAACGGGATGATCATCCCTGTTCCGATGTTTATCCTCCGTGAGATACCAGCATGATCGATACAATCGAGCGTCGCGACGACTCATGCCGAATCAGAGTCGATGATCGCGAGTGTGCCAGCACCTCAATGAACACCTTTGGTGATATGCCACGGGACTCATGTTCCTCCTCATAGGATACTGACAGTTGGATTATTCTGAGTGAAGTAGACGGATGTTCCACGGACTCACACGATGAGATCATCTCGTCCGATGTAGTAGCCGCCTGTCTCGGTGAGAACTCGTCCCCAGAGTCCACCATTTTCGAGGATGGCATAGGCGATAGAGGTGCCATCAGGGAGGGTGCCGGTGTCGAGCGAGACGGTCGAGTCGGCATCGATACGCAGGAGTGAGAGGTCGGAGAAGACGATCATGAGAGACGATCCCGGATCAGTCCGGATGATATCTCCCTCGAGTATCCCCGTCGCACTCGATATCACTTCGGAGGTTCCATCTGCGTGGTAGACCGTCGCGATCCCTGAGACACTCGATGTCGTACCGATCCGTGCGAGTAGACTATTCTTGTCTCCACAGGTCGGGATACCTCAGTCGATGGTCTTCCATACCTGACCAGCTCCACAGTGCATCCCTCTGAGGTATCAGGTCGACGATATCCCACTGAGCATCATCGTGTTCGGGACCGTTCCATCTCCCGTATAGTTCGCGAGGTCACTGATGCCGAGTATCTGTGTGATCGTCCCACCGATCGTTCCTGGTCCTGTCGGTATGCGTGGGAATTCCACCGTATTCGGGAGGAGGTTCACCACGAGGGCATAGGCAGAGATGAGTGAGAGCGAGATGAGCGCGATGATCAGAGGGAGTTTTCGCATAGGGTGATATTAGGATAGAGATATTGTATATAAAACCCTCTAATTGCAATCATGTCGAGGGTTTTCTCATTGACGCATCGATCCTATATGATATACTACTGAAGTAATGTGCTCGTAATCTTCACTTTCTATGACTCCCACAGAGCAAGAACTCCTCCAGGCGGTACTCCATGAAGTGAAGGACTTTAAGAAAGAGATCCTCCATGAGGTGAAACAACTCACATGAAGGTTCGATACTCTCGAATGAAGGTTCGATACTCTCGAGTGAAGATTCGATACTCTCGAATGAAAGTTCGATATTCTCGAGTGAAAGGTAGACACCATGAGTGTCACGGTCGCATCTCATGAATCACGTTTTGATCGGATTGAATCCAAGCTCGATCGTGTCTCGGATGATCTCCATGTATTCCGAGACAATCAGGAAACGTTCAATAACGCTATATGGAATCTGAATAATCAAGCATTCCAGTCGATCAATGATGTGAGAAATGAAGTGGTACCAACCTGGAAAGTTCCGAAATCTCCACACAGTCGAACATAAAAAAACATCCCTCAAAAAGGGATGTTTTCTATCGACAGAGGATATTGTTCGATGTGTCGAATCCATAGATACACTGATTCAGTCCACAGGACTGGTTCGGTGTGGCGAGCTCCTGGAAGCTCGTCGCGCTGATTCCTGAGAGTGTATAGGCATTTCTGACGGTACCATCGCCCGGTATTTCCCAGCTTTTTCCACTGACTCCGTTTCGATCTCCAGTGAGGATGAGATTCATGACTTCACCGAAGAGTCAGCCATTGGCAGCATTGGCGATCATCACTCCGGTCGAGAGGATGATGACGAGCAATGCTGACCCGAATACCATCGCTCGGATGAGCTCTTCTCGAAGGATTGTGGATATTCGTGTTTTTTGCATAGAAATGAGGATTAGGATATACTGCATGAGTCTGATATTTCCTCTATTGTTCCTAGTCTATGCAGAAGCTCAAAAATCTCAAACATATTTTCGCGATATGGGCAATTGTGATGATGCTGATCATCGCGATGATGCGTCTTTTTGCGGCAGGATTTTTCATACAGTTCACGCACTTGATCACGTACCGAGATGCTCCATTCCAGAATCTGCTCTATAGGTATGACTGGAAACCATCGAAAGATATCGTGATCATCAAGATCGATGATAAGTCTCTCAATACACTCCAAGCTCAATCGAATCAGAAAAGTCTCATAATCCCAAAAGCACTCTATGGAGAACTTATCAAAAAACTCCAATCAGTTGGTGTGAAAGGGATAGCATTCGATATTGTCTTCTCGAATCGTGATCCATGAGAAGCAGCATTTGCGAAGATCCTCGCATCATCGAAAAATGTCGTCATCGCACTGGCTGGAGATGAGAAACGTTCCGCGTGTATCAGTGATAGTGTCAGTGGAGAGGATGTTGCCTATACGACGTGTTCTGGGGCACCGAGATCGATCTATAAGGATGCGAATTGGTGAATGATCACGACAATAGCGACGATCGATCGTAGAAAAATCATGGAAGATATGATAGATACTGAATATGGATCATGGAAACAAAATACGGCTATCGATACACTTCCGCTTGCATTATTCAAAGCATCAGGACAGAAGTATACTGGAGTATATGCCACAGGATCGTGGAGCATGAATCCATATTTTGGTCCAGCAGGCACATATCCGATGATATCATTCAGTGATGTTCTCACGCTCTCGAAACGTGATCTTGTCCAGAATTTTGCAGGGAAATACGTATTTGTGTGAGAAAATGGAACATTGATCCATGATGAAGTGAGGTCCCCTGTGGATGATACCATGATGCCCTGAGTCGAGACCCATGCACATATGCTCGATGGTTTGCTCCAGGATCGTATCCCCGTATCCGTGAGTCCCGAGATACTCATACTCTCAGTGATAGTCTTCTCACTCATCATGGTAGGAGTCTATTATACAGTAGCGAGATTCCTCTCGCCGATCATCGCGATCATCGTATCACTTGTGATCATGTGGCTTGCCCGATATCTCTATGGAGCACATGGGATTATCTTCGATGTCGCACCTATCCTCCTCGCGGGAAGTGTATTCTCATTCCCGATGACGTTTATCTATCGATTCTTCATCGTCGAGCGCCAACGACGAGATCTTCAGAAGAATTTTGCCCACTACGTCGATCCTATCGTCGTGCGAAAGATCGCGGAGACAGGTGTGGACATCCGACTCTGAGGGGAGAAAAAAGCAGTGAGTGTCCTCTTCTCTGATATCGCGGGATTCACCTCTATAGCCGAGAAGCTCTCGCCGACTGATCTCTTCACGATGATGACCGCCTACCTCTCACGGATGACGGATATCCTCATAGCAGAGTGAGGGACACTCGATAAGTATATCGGAGATGCGGTGATGGGATTTTTCTGAGCGCCACTCGATATGCCCGATCACCCGATACGAGCCTGTCGTACGGCACTCCTGATGCGTGATGCGCTTCCAGGATTCAACGAGATACTCCAGAGACAATGACATGAGCCGATAGATTTCCGTGTGGGGATCGCGAGCGGAGATGTGATGGTCGGCAATATCGGATCGGAAGACCGATTTAATTACACCGTTCTCGGAGATACTGTGAACCTCGCTTCGAGACTCGAGTCAGCAGGAAAGGAGTATACTGTCCATATCATCATCCCAGAATCTACTCGTGGAGAACTGAGCTCAGAGTTCTTCGTTCGAGAACTCGATACGATTGCCGTGAAGGGAAAATCTGAATGAGTCCGTATCTATGAGCTCATCGGGACAGAGTATCATATGAAAAATATCTATGCCTATGAACAATACGAGAAGGCACTCGGACTCTATCGTGCTGCGAATTATCGCGATGCCGGTATCATCTGGGAAAAACAGGCACAGATCGATCCACCGTCACGAGTCATGATGGAGCGATGTCTCCTCATCCTGAAGGGCGATATCCATGTCGAGAATGGGATCTATCACATGATGACGAAATAGATCAGAGGAGAAATAGTGGATAGAGGATAGACATAGAATGGAGTTATTTCTTGTCATCCTGAAGGAACTGAAGTATTCGCCACCTACCTATCCTACCATTTCCTCTAGGAATTCCTGTGGAGTCTTCCAATAGCGCACTTCTGTACGGATTTTTTTCACACTCAGGAGGATCATGTGATTCTTCGAGTCGAAACGTTCGAGAAATGCCCGTATCCGTTCGACGGGCGTTCCGTCATAGAAGTCGAATATATAGTTCTGTCCGACTTTTTTCAGACTCTCGAGTCTGTATTCAGAGAAGATGAGTCGTGCTCTGAGGAGGAGGAAAAGGTGAAGAGTTGCGAGAGTAGAGTTGCTTGTTGCTAGATTAGGAAGAGTATCATTTCCTTCTCGCAACTTCCTTCTCGCAACTTCTATATCCTCCTCCATCTCATCGAGTTCCTCAAGTGATTCTATATTTTCGATCTCTCGAAAAAAATTCAGCTTATCGAGTTCAGAGAGGAAGAGGGAATTATCGAGTGAGTAGGAGAGTTCGAGTTCGATCTTGACGGGTTTTTTTCTGGATTTTTCATCCTTGATCTCAGCGATCTTCTCCTCGAGCATACGGAAGTAGAGAGTGAGACCGATATCTTTACTCTTTCCTGCTTGCTTGAATCCGAGGACATCACCAGCGCCACGGATCTCCATATCTCGCATCGCGATCTCGAATCCTGCCCCGAGATGGGTATTATTCGCGATCGTGATGATGCGCTCCTTCTCGATCTCTGCAAGTTCCCCCTTTCGATACATGAGATAGCAGTAGCTCTGTTCTGACTTTCTCCCGACACGTCCGCGGAGCTGGTGGAGTTGTGCGAGTCAGAAATCCTCAGGATCGATGATGATGATCGTATTCGCCCTGAGAAAATTCACACCATTTTCGATGATCGTGGTCGTGAGGAGGATGTCATAATCTCACTTCTTGAAAGCGTGTATTCGATCTTCGATCTGTTCACCTGGCATCTGTCCATGGGTGACTATGATTCTTGATTCTTGATGCTTGATGTTTGATGCAGTTTGTGGCTGATTTTCCTCTCATGTATCATCATCAATAATTCATCATCAATAATTCATAATCATTGTTATCTCCTTCTCCATGCTCTCCATCCCACGGATACGGTTGTGGATGATGATGACTTGTCCACCACGTTTGAGCTCATAGCTGATCGCATGACGGATCGTATGTTCATTCCATGCGGAGACGATGGTTTCTATGGGTTTTTTCTTCTTCGGAGGTGTCGCGAGGAGTGATACTTTTTTCAGCCCTGAGAGGGCGAGATTCAGTGAGCGTGGAATAGGAGTTGCCGAGAGTGCGAGTATGTCGATATTGGCACGTATTTTTTTGATCGTTTCCTTGTGTGATACTCAGAACTTATGCTCTTCGTCGATGATGAGGAGTCCGAGCTTTTTCCACCGGAGATTCTCAGAGAGGAGCTTATGTGTACCGACGAGGATATCGATCGTACCATTCCGTAGTCACTCGAGGATCCGTCTTTCATCCTGTGCACTACTCATTCTCGTGAGGCATTCGACATGGAATGGATATGGGGCAAATCGCTCGAGAAAGGTCTCATAGTGTTCATCCGCGAGGACGAGAAGCGGTGAGATGACAGCGACCTGATAGCCCGAGAGGACAGCCTTGTACATCGCGTTCATCGCGACCTCAGTCTTCCCGAATCCGACATCTCCTGAGAGGAGTCGATCCATCGGGTACTCGGACTCCATATCGCGAAAAATCTCCTGAATAGCTGATGACTGATCACTCGTGTATTCATACGGGAATCGCGAACGGAACTCGATTTCTGCTTCTGGGAAACTCTTGAAGGTGATACCCTTTGCCAGTATTCTCTTGCTCGCTATTTCGATAAGTTCATTCGCGATCTTCTCGAGCTCTTCATCGGTCTTCTCGAGTGTCCGTTCCCACTCCTTGCCCGCGAGACTCGTGAGTGTGGGTTCGAGTTCACCCACATACTTACTCACACGATAGATATCCGTGAGCGGAACGAAGAGCTTGTCTCCTCCTGCATAGTGGAGCTCGAGGTATTCGCGACGTATGTCAGCCAGCGTCTTCTCGATCACCATATGAAATCTCGCGATACCGTGTTCTCGGTGGACGACATAATCTCATGGATTGATATGGAGGAGGAGATCGAGGTTTTTCGCGAGGGATTGCTTCGATCTCGTCCGGACGAAGAGGACATCGAGGATATCATCGGCGAGGAGGATGGTAGGTTGGTAGGTTGGAGGACTGGAGGGTTGGAGGGTTGGAAAAATACAACTCTCGAGTCCTTTTTTCCCCACAGCGATCACCTCGCATCCGGACAGTGTATGAAATTCGAGAAAATCCTGGATAGATTTCGCGTTCTTCGTATAGAAGCGAATATTCGCATGAGTGGAATGTTCCATGAGAAAGTGCTTCAGTGCATCGATATGAGGGATATCCGGGATACTCACATCGAGAGATACTGAGTCCTCACGGTGAAAATCCGTACAGTGGTACTGACAGATATTCCGCAATCCCTCGATATAGGGGAGAAAGTCCCCACCGATCAGGATCAGAGTCGGTGCCGTGTCACCACTGAGCACTGTCTCGAGGAGCGACTCGTTCAATACTCCTGCTTTCCGTTCGAAAGAGTGTGCACCGAGTGTTTCATTTTTGATCCAGAGATCTTCTCGATAATGTCGATTTCCCTGTGTATCCACTTCTATGATGCTATCGATCTCGGTATCGAACCATTCGATATGGTAGAGGCTCCCACTCTGGGCATGGGTGAGTGTGATGATACTCCCCTCACGTTTGTATTTCGCGAGTTCTCCGATATACGCACTATGGGAATATCCGAGTACGATGAGTGACTCGATCAGATCTTCCATAGATCGCTCAGCTCCACGCACGATATGATGGAGGGAGAGGCGCTTGAGATATGTGTAGGCACCGACTGTCTCGAGTACCTGTGGATGGACGATACTGTTTCCTATCGGTTCTTCACACATCTCGAGGAGATCGGCGATCGTATGGATATGTTTCCACCGCATACCCATGATACTCTCTCAGAAGGTCTCGAGCGCCTTGATATCTCACTCTTTATCGGTGATGATGATATTTTTGGAACTTTTTTTTCACTCGAAAAGACCCTTCATGATGAAGAGTCGAGCAGTGGCACACGTCGAATGGGAGTAGGTTGCTAACAATTGATAATTAGTAATTTATAATTAATAATTATCCTACACTTTCATGATTTCTTCTTCCTTCACTTTTAGGAGGGATTCGACATCCTTCATGGCGATATCGATATGCTTCTGGAGGTCTGATTCATATGATTTTGCCTCATCTTCTGAGATCTCTTTTTCGGCTTTTGCGGTATCTATTTTTTTCTTGTACTCTTGGCGGACTGTGCGGATTCCGACCTTTCACTCTTCCGTGAGACGACCAGCGATCTTCGTGAGCTCGCGACGGCGCTCTTCCGTGAGAGGAGGGATCTTGATCATGAGGGATTCGCCATTATTCGATGGATTGAGACCGAGTCCAGCATCAGAAATACCCTTTTCGATATCGCGGATGACTGATTTGTCCCATGGTTGGATGACTATCGTCTGAGAGTCAAGCGTCGATACTGCGGCTACATTTCTCAGGGATTGACTGCTCCCATATGCCATCACATAGATGCCTTCGACGATCGCAGGGTTCGCACGTCAGGCCTGGAGTTTCGCGAGCTCATTTTGTAGGTGATTCTTGGCTCTGAGAAGGTCTTGTTGAAGATTCGTGAGCATAGTGGAAAATATAATTATAATACAAATGTATAAATAGTGTATTCAATTTTATCCTTTCTACAAGCTTTTTTTTGACAAAGAATGATGACAGGATATGATACCATCTGTATATTTATATTCCTTATTTCCCATCCTCAAATGAGACAATTCACCGCTCTTCTCATGCTCACAGCTTTTGTGAGTTCTCTCCCACTCACTTTCGCTGCGAGTGGTGACATCCCGGCGCCATCTCCGAGTCCAGCTCCTGCTGTGACAACAGTCCCGGCTTCTCCGAGTGCTGGTGAACCTGCCCTCACAGCGGCTCCTGTATCTACGACGACAGTTCTGCCTATGGCAGGCTCTGCCCTCGGTGAATACAAGACCATCAGCTGTAGCTCGAACTCATCATTCGCGGTGAATAGTTGTGATCAGTGTTTCGATGGAGGCAGCGTGAAGGTCGGAGATAAGCTCACCGGACTCTTCGATAACTGGACCAATAGCTCTTCTATGACTCTCTCAGCGTATAAGGAAGAACAGAAATCCCCGAACATGATCCGATTCGGAGATACAACATGGTCTACTCTCCCTGCTTCTGAGGCGAATGTATGGAAGTATTCGAGTGATGTCATGTGGGTGACGCCTCCAGGAGAGTCAAAATCGCAATTCCTCCTCGCAGGCGGACAAAAGGTAAAATTCTATGATGCAGATCTCGGTGCTGGATATACCCTCGAAAAGACGAATAAAAAAGCAGGAGATATGGTCGGACTCCTCCGATTCCCGACAGTTTTTCATACGATGGATCTCAGTACGGCATCTGAGGGTCCTGCGACGACTCACTATGAGTGTGTTGCCTATAAGCTCGAATCTGCTACTGCGAGTCTTGCTCCTCCTGTAGCGACTGGTTCTACGAAGACTCCAGAACCATCTCAGGTAACGAAGACAAAAACAGGTCCTGAGACAGCACTTCTCATCGCAGCAGCGTTTTTCATCGCATTTGGGATGATGTTCACACTGAAGAGAAAGATGTAATACATACAATATATACAGAAATATATTCCGAAAAGGTCGAGTCGAAATGACTCGGTTTTTTTGATTTCCAGAAAAATAGTGTATACTGCCCATATATATCCCTCATTTTTTATATATGACTCAGTACTCTCCATTTGAGCAAGAAATGCTCACTCTGATGAAGACCATGCAAGTAGATATCTCAGCACTGAAGTCTGATGTTTGATCACTGAAGTCTGATGTTTGATCACTGAAGTC
>JAYVLL010000170.1:0-3874 GCA_043759495.1 Candidatus Altimarinota bacterium | reverse complement strand
CCTTAACTCCTACATTCCACTCATCCTCAGCTGGTTGCTCTTCACCATTTACAATAGCATTGTTAAGTACGTATACTTCCTGTGCAGGATACATACCCTCGCCTTCCTTATGAAGCTTATTTACGAGCGTTCCGATAATGGAATTACCAACTGCCTCGAACTTCATCCAAGAGGATACTATATCCTCACCTTGATCGAAGAGATCCTGTGAACTGTTAGCCATAATCTATAAAAGATAAATAATAAAAAGTGTTATCTCTCTCGATGAGAGAGTGAAGGATATATAAAGATACGTCCTAATATATCCTTCACCCTCCCGACGAATCGGATGGGGTCTTTATCCCTGTACTCTCTTCTCTTAGGGGGGAGTCAGGTGCGTTTTAGCGAACGTATATCAAGTATACTGATATTGAATAAAAAAGCAAAAGATTTTTATTACTTTTGTATAAATTTTTTATACTGTCATCGTACGTTATGGATTATAATCTCCCTCGAAAACATTCCCCAGAGCCTCTCACACTTCGGGCGGAGACGTTTGGAGTATGGAGTCCCGATAAAATTCGCTTCGCATATAGCGACGAGTCGGGGGGCGGAGTTATACGGATAGTTCTGGAATGGAGTGGCATTGGTATATTTCACCCCTGCAAAGAATGCGAGTGGGATAATAATGAGTGTGAGAATGTAGAGAAACGGATGTCGAGGGGGGAGTTTCATATATTATTGATGTAAAGAAATAATTTTATACTGCCATTTCTCGGAGAGTTTGACTATCTCCCTCTTGTGATACTCAATTTGTTTGAGGTCTGCCATGGCTTCAGGTATAGGGGAATGAGAGGCGAGATACTTCTCGATGTCGGAGCTTATACGATCCTGAGTATTATCATCTATGATTTGTTGTTCTGCTTTTTTGATAAGTATATCTGCACGTTCAAATAATCCTACTGCCCCTGGATACTTGTCTGTCTCCACTCCTATAATTAACTCTCGTTGATCATACAAGGTACCTTCCCTAAAATCTACGATATGATCGAGGTCGATATTCTTAAAGGTATATGTCGTACCACGTATATTGCCATACTTATCAATACCAAACTGATCGATAAGTGTATGGATATGATCGACGAGAGGGTGGTTTTTGGTTGAGAAGAATCACATATATTTACTGATGAGTAATAGGATAAAGAGGCTCACCTAGTTTGATTGGATATTTCTTGAGGACTTTCTTTTGTGCAATGAAGTACGCCTTTCGGGGGGGAAACTGGATAGATAATCCCCAGTGATAGAGAGCAAGGAACTTTGTATTGCGGACAGAGTCGAGGGAGTGGAATGGGGTATGTTGTGTTATGCTTTTCATGTGATAAATTCAATGGATAAATTGATAGCGTCAGCGTATGTCTTTGCATACTCTGGATTCTGTTTTGCATATTCAGTCTGGATCTCGAACCCGAGATGAGATCGGAGTCTATCGATGTGTTCGTTGAGTTCGATCATCTGGCATACTCTTCCATACCACCAGTATACGTCATAGAGATCGCCATCATACTTCTCGAGCTGTTCGATGAGCTCATCATCTGTCGGGGATGCGGATCAATCTCAGTACTCAGAAAAGTATGCGTCACGGAGTTCGTCGTATACGTCGGTCGAGTCATCTTCGATGAGGCTCATGATGTGTTGGGGGGTGTACATAGTGGTGATTATTATAATTTTAGTGGCATGATCAGGGCGTGTTGTGTAGCGTCTGAGAAGTGGAGGGAGCTAAGCTCATTTCTCCATTCCATGATGGTATATATGGGGTCGAGGTGGATGATACCATCGAGGAGAAAATGCAGGTTGATTCAGATATCGGGTAGGGATGGGATGGGAGTGAATATGGAGGCGTGATGTTCTGTAAGATTATTCTGGAGCCGGATAGTTACACTGCCATCGTGGTGTAAGATAGCGTGATTGTTATCTTTCATTATGGATTTTATTCGTGGTATATTGAATACTACTGGTGCATTCCTATGGTTAGTTCTATCCATGAACATAGTGATATCTGGAAAGTTTGGTGGTGGTGAATCATAAAACCTCGGAGTCTTTTTACGGGCTGGCTCTCAATACTTTCTTGTATATGTTCGGATGGTCGTGACTTCATTCCCTGTAGAATCGAAGTATAGTGGGGATTCTCATAGTTCGATAGAATTTATATGGAGCCGAAAGGTATCGGTTGCTATGAGTTGCTTTGTTGTAGGATTATAGTAAGCAACGCGTGCAATCGCTCTGATATTGTATGGATCTAATATAGATATAGTATGTTTCATAGAATTATAAAAGCGTTATAGAATAGTTGTACCCTCGAGGGTTTCGATGATAGCCGGATAGTCCTAGTTACATTGGAATGTCTAAAAGATCATAGATAGAAGAGTACCGAGCGATAATCGGATGCTCCTTTCGTGGATCGATGCAGATAATCTGATGATAATCTTCATGTGGTTGTACCTGATAGCGGTCTTGTGTATCGAATACCTCGATAGTGTCACCGTCTTTATTGATCGTGGCGTAGTATGGTTGCATGTTGGGGGAGGGGGGGGTGATTAGATTGTATAAATTGGCACGAGTTCTATGAGTGGTATCTGTGTTCTCATGTACTGATCGATGTCGTTGATAGCTTCCTGCTCGGAGTCATACATTTGTATATTGCTCGGATCTGCTGGGTCTATAAAAGGATAGTACTGATCTCGTACAGTGGTGTACGAACCTCCGTAAACGTTACGGATAATATATTTTTTCTGCATATAGTGATGGTTAGATTTTTAACGTCATAAAGCTGATATGTCACCGCGTCAATTCGATACTTTGATATATCTATAGCTAGTTTCTGTACCAAAAATATATATTCAGTTTGCAAATAATAATGTTTTCATAGAAGTGGGTGGGTTATAATTCATAATTCTGAATGATGATGGTATTGGATTCGGGAATACGTATCACTTGCGTTCGGTATTCGAGGTATTGAATGGCTTTCTCGTTTTGTTTTTTGATTAGTGTGACGGCATCAATAGATGTTCCGTCCTCTTCGAGGAGTTCCTCTTCATCGAGAAGATATGGAGCGTCTTCGGTATATGCATCGACTGCAGTGATGGCGTCTTGGTACTCAGTGTAGTCGCACGCTATGTCTACTATATAGAGTTCGATAGTGGTGCCTGTTGATTCTTCATAGTATTCGAGGTATTCAAATAAAGCTTCACGTCCTTCATATGAGAACGAGTCTCTGTATCAATCGGATTGTGTGAATGCATCATGGAAATCGTATGATGAGATTGTCTTGTACATAGAGTGTTTGGATAAAATTATATTTAACATGATAGTCTGGTATCTGATTAGATCAGGTATTCTATGTGTTGTTTGGAAAAGTCGGGGAGATTGTCACGCATTCCGTTCTCGATAAGGTCGTCTCCATAGAATCACCAGCACGAATCAATTTCTATATCCTCTGTTGTGTCCGCGAGGGTACCATCTGCCTTATAAAGTGGTATATGTTCAGTGAGAGTATACCCGTACACGTCTCACCATATATAGGCGTCGAATAATTTTTTAGTATGGTCGAGGATAGCGGTTGCATCTTTTGGTTTGCATCATGTCTTCTTGAAGGATTCAGGCGTGAGTACGATAAGTACGTCGGCATAATCCCCTTGTGAATACCCGCGTGATTTGTGCCTGGAAGATGGTGTTTTCGATATACGTGCGAGTGCTTCGATGAGATCTAGTGTATCTCACCACTTGAATAGTTCTGATCTAAGATTTTCCTCAATTGTATTGTATCAATTATTGTTTTCAAGGTCGTCCTCTTCTACTTCGATAATACCGAGAAGTTCTTTTTTATTCATGACTAGGC
>JAYVLL010000169.1:0-2193 GCA_043759495.1 Candidatus Altimarinota bacterium | reverse complement strand
TCCTTATGTACATAACTTACCATATTCGCTTCTCCTTCACCATACCGTCCGACTTTTCTATAGTCCTTCTCTGGAGGAGAGCTCATCTCAGCGAAGAGGATCTGCGCTATCTCCATACCGGGACGGAGGATGATAGGGATCGAGTTCATATTCGCGAGCTCGAAGGTGATATTGAGATAGTGTCCAGGATTGATCAGGCCTGCAGTATTATGCACTATGAGTCATAGTCGTGCGAGAGATGATTTTCCGGAGAGTTGGATGAGGTATTTCTCAGAACCGAACTTCTCTATGCTCGTTCCGAGTACAGTGACTCCTGGTCGGAGGATAAATCCATCTTCCTTGGTAACTATGATCTCTTCATATTCTGGAAGCACCTTGTTCACCGGATCGATATTCACGACCGAATAATCCTTCACGATGAGGAATTTCGAACCGAGTCGGATATCGTAACTCGCAGGCTGGAGACGTGACTGATCAAAGTCAGTAATCGTAATGTCAGAGCAATCTATCGCCATTCGGATATCGCGATCTGAGAGATACATAGAGAGTGAATAGTTATAGATTATGAATTCTGGATTGATATACAGATCCCCACCCCTAACTTTTAACTTTTAACTAAAAAGAATTGTATCTATTTCTTCGAAATTTCAACTCATTTGAGATAATACTGGAGTATTTTCTTATAGTCCCATCCCTGGAGTGCAAAATATGTCGCTCATCATCATGAAACTCCCACTCCATGACCAAGTATAACTTTTCATACTGTTCATGGATCATCGACAGATTGGAGATACGGAACATCCATACATTTCATACCTCATTTATTTTCACAATATTCCTTGTGAGATAATGTCCTTCATCCTGGTGAACTTGAATACCAGACCTTGATCACTGAATTTTGATACTTTACGACTTCCCCTCTCGTAGCATCCACGAGACTCACATAGTTCGGACTCCGCAGTTCATACCCATATCACTTATACATCTGAGACTCGTCAGGGTTATCAGAGATGTCATAGAGGAGTGTCTGAAATTTCCTCTCTTTGAGTGGGAGCTTTTTATCGAGATAGTAGTATCCGTATGAACGTGCTGCGACGATCAGTGCCTTCACCTTTTCTGGATAGTTTCTGACATCGATCGACTCTGAGACTTCACCCATACCCTTCAGATAATCCTCGATCGGGAGCTCGTTTACTACGAGGAGTTTTCATCCATCATTTCGTACCATGATCTTTCCACGGAAGAGGTTATCGTTGTATCGTCGATTCGTATCCCAAGCAGGGATCCTGATCCAGCTCGCGATCCGTACCACTTCTCCTTCGAGTGAGAAATTGGCTCATGTATAGGTACGATTCCCAGATTGGATAACTACTTGGTTGGTTCCTTCTGGGCGGATAGATACGAGGATTCCCTGCTTCGATGGGATTCTCCTCAGTCAGATCCTCGCGATCGGTGGAGTGACAGTGGCTGACTCGAGGATAATGGTCTCTCATGTATAGGAGAGTCGTACCTTCAGGATCGGTGAACGGATCGATCTCTGTATCTGATTCTGGAGTGTCGTGCTTTCTATCTGGATAGAGCTATCCTGTGGTCGGAGCTCGAGATTCAGAGCTTCATCTTCTGGAAATGGATCTATCTGCGCTGGCTCAGTATTTTTTCTGAGAGTTCGGTATATATCGAGTTTCGAGAGAAATCATGGGAGTTCTGTATAGATATTGATCCCTGGACATGCTGTGGGATTGTAGTCTCGGTGTCACGCAAGGGCCGTAATTGTGCGAGTTTCTACACGAGAGCAGTCAGGTGTATTTTTGCACGTATTGAGTATCGACACCTTCGCTGTCGGTGTGATGCCATACCTCTCGGCGACCATCGAAATAGCCTCTTCGAGTCCTTGTCGCTGATCGGTATTCAGGTGGATATTTTCGAAATTCCCGATGAGAGCTATCCCGACACTTCATTCATTGTTCGCGGGCGTATGTCATCCGACGACATAGTCTCACCCAGCTCGTCACTCATATATCACTCATCGTTGTCCGATGATATAGTTGTATCCGATATCACCCCACCCTCGAGTGAGGGCATGATACTTATAGATATCTCGCAGATAGACCTCATCTGTGGCATCTACTGTCTCTATATTCTCTGCTGTATGATGGATCACGATACGATCCACTTGTTCCGTTTTTTCGATAG
>JAYVLL010000168.1:0-2293 GCA_043759495.1 Candidatus Altimarinota bacterium | reverse complement strand
TTTTATAAATATATATACAAGTTTTTTTTGGTATTTCCCTTGCATTTCCTTTCCATTGCTATATACTCGGGGGAAGAAGACCTTTTGTACTCACCTTTTTTCTCTTGGATCTCGTCAAACTTTTTGGCTCGCGTTCTCGCGTCAAACTTCTCGAAAAACTCGTTATCGAGGATGTCGTTGCTCGATCGAGTATCGGATTTTTTATCCGAGAACTCTGTCGAGATACAGATGAGCAGATCAATGCCGTCAGACGTGAGCTGATGAACCTCGAAGCGCTCGGGATCCTGAAGTCATACGAGCAAAATAAGAAGAAGTACTATATGATGAATCATACCTGCCCGATCTATAAGGAGATCGTCGATATGTTTCTCAAGTCCTACAATATACTCGCCCCAGTAAAGGACTTTTTCAAGTGACGAAAAAATCTCGATCTCGTGACGATATCTGAGGCGGTACTGGATTTTCGCAATGAGACCACGAATAATATCGTCGATATATTCATCATCGGAGACCTCGATAAGATCGAATTTAATAATTTTCTCGAAAAGACATTTTTCGGAAAGAAGGTGAAATACGCCATCATGTCGCTCGATGACTTCACGAATCGTCTCGAGTACAATGATAAACTCGTCCTCTCGATCCTCGCACAGAAGGGAAATATATTTCTCCGAGATCGACTCGAGATCGAGTGAACGATCGAGAATAAACTCCGAGCAATGAAGATATTTGCATAGGGCCGAGAGGCCTCATTCGTTCATGAAGCCTCAGCAAGAAATCTAGTTTTTCGGAACCAGAGACTCTGATAATTTTCTCATGGATTCCTCGGTGATCGTATCGAACTCGAGGATGTTATTCGGTTTCTCTATCGTATACTTTCCATAGGTATATGTAGCATCTCATGTGAGCTCTATCTTCTTACCGAAGAGATAGAGGTAGAGTCGTGTATGTGTATAATTGCCATTCTGGAAGGAATCGAGTGTGCCAAACGGAACATCATCGAGAGCGAATTTGAGAGATGTAGCATTCGAATTCAGTCCTCCGTAGATCGAGACTTTCTCTGGTAGAGAAGTGATCGAATTCTCTGAAGCTGATCGTCCTGTATATCCAGAGAGGAAGCTACGGAACATATCAGTAACTCCTGATCCAGAGAGCTCTGTACGTGTAGTGTTCCCATCCCAGTGACTCTGTATCGAGAGATAATCAGCATTCGTAAATCGTATATCCCAGAGATCTTTCCCGAGGGAGATCGAGAGATTATTCGCTCGCTTCGAACTGAGAAGATTATCCTGTATACTGAGGTTACCGATAGATTTTCCATCTGCATCTTTTGCGAGTTTTGCCTGGAAAGATGTCGCGCTTGCATCGATATGATTCAGGGAGAAGATGCCATTTTTGTATCGGAACTCTGGGAAGAGATAGTCAGTATATTTCTCCTTGATGTTGAAGATCGTATTGAATTTTTCTAAAAATGCAGGATTGAGATTCAATACGTATTCATCAGTGACGCGGATGACAGGAGTGAAGATACTTTTTTCTCTGAGAAGATGGATCAGTTGAGTGAGCTTCTCGATATTTGCTCGCTGAGAATCCATGGATTCTAGTGTTCAGGTAGCCATATGATAGGTCTTTCCATTCAGTATATCTTTTACGTGTTGTATCACGAGAGTCATTTCTTTTTGTTCCACTCAGTCCATATCCATGACGATATCGAATCCATCGATATGGATATACACTTCTCAGTTGATAGCAGTGTATTCGATCTTCCCCGAGATTGATCCTTGTATATGAGTACCCGTTCCTGCAGTACAGATATAGTTCCAGTCATCATCATATTCGCAGGACTCTCTCGCTGGGATATCCATATTGTAGTAGGATTGCAGTGTGAATCAGATCTTCTGGTTATCATCCTTGTTCGATCGTACGAGTGTATAGTCCTGGATCCGTACACGAACATAGGAAGATCCAGATTCATATGAAAAATTCATATTTCACTTCTGGAATATATCTTGAGAGAGGTGCGTCGTGATCTGCTCTGCAATATTCGAAACGACTCCTTCCTGATACGAGAGCAGTGTATTTTCTATTTCGGATTTTTTGGAAGTCTCGATGGTACGACTATAATTCCCCTTATGGATCGATGTGAGAATCGACTGATATCGTGGCTTGAATGTACTCAGGTACAATGCATTGCGTTCTGTGAGAGATCTTCAGATATCGGCAGGTCGAGAGAGTCAGAGATATGACTTCATGATCTGCTCCTGTTCCTTGAGAAGATTGGTGAAATACTGATTCA
>JAYVLL010000167.1:0-2338 GCA_043759495.1 Candidatus Altimarinota bacterium | reverse complement strand
CTCTATGATATCGGAAATAGTCAGACCAATATCACCACCTTCGGGAGTGGTGAGCTCATCATCACCGTTCAGACGGTCTGAGCGGGGATCGATCTCTCGATGATCAGGACACAAGACCTCATCTTCTGAAGTGGAACAATCACGGTCTGGAATGGGACCGATGGATGGGGATATGACCTCTACAATGGAGTGAGTTATTCCGGAATGCTCACAGCTCATGGAACGACTCAGACACTCGCGAATATAGCCAAAAATATCAATCAGTCAGGCCAGAGAAATACATTTACCTATCGAGTGAAGTATGGGGTGAATCCAAATGTGAATATCCTATCGGGTGACTATCTCGGGAAATTACAATTCGGACTGAATCTGACGTATTAGGGGTAGTATTTAGGTTTTAGAATTTAGGACTTAGAGTGAGGAATATTTTATTTCCCCCTAAGTGTATAGCCACCATCGACGAGGATGTCCGTACCCGTAATATATGATGATCCCTCTCCCGCAAGGAAGAGAACTGTCCGAGCGATCTCTTCAGGTTGTGCCATACGCGTGAGGAGGGTTCATTCATTAATCCGCCTAAAAGTATCTTCATTCCAGAGTGATACCTGATCCGTCTCAGTATATCCTGGCGAGACCGAGTTCACTCGGATTCCAGATGGTGAATACGTCTTCGCGAGACTCTTTGTGAGTGAGAGTATCGCAGCTTTCGATTGTGCATAGGTACATGTACTCATCGTCGAGAGGTTCGGATGTCATTTTATCGAAGCGATATTTATGATGCTTCCCGATTTTTGTTCAAGCATCTTCGGAATAACTGTTTGTATGCAGTGTATGGTCCCAAGAACATTTGTCTGCCATTCATGAAGTGCCTTTATATCATCGATCTCGGCAATATCCTCGATAAAATTCTCAGCAACGCCAGCATTATTCACAAGGATATCGATACTTCAGATTTCTCAGATAAGTTCTGTCAGATTCGCTCCTACTGCTCATTTATCAGCGATATCGAAAAATACTTTTCGAGATCAAGGGAGTTCGTTATGAATATCCCTCAGTGCATCTGAGTCAGTCTTCCCATGAAGTATCACCAAATATCCAGCTCCATATGCCTCTCGCGCGATCGATCTTCCGATTCATCGACTTGAGCCTGTTATCAGGATAGTTTTTTGTTGTTTCATAAAAATATGTAATATTGTGATTATCTGATATTTTTTATGTTTTTCAACTCATTTTTCGTTCTGGACACAATCTCCAAAACTCAGTTATTCCCCCTGAATCGAGAGTGAATAACTCTGTCCGGCACTGATGAGGACTGCATCGACCGGTGCGAGTACTGTCTCACCTGAGAGAGTTGCTGTCAGTGAGATGAGTGTCTGTCCTGGGAGTATATGCGCCTTTTCGAGGGTTTTCTTGATGAGAAATACTCATGACTCTGTCGTACTAATACTGACGTCTGTATCAGTCGAAGTGAGAGCGTGGAATCGCTCTGGATTACCGAGGAGGCTCAGCGAGACAGTATCGACATCGAATGCTTCTTTTCAGAGTTTCAGATCGATCACATTTCATTTCCTCTCAACAATAAGATCTGCCGTGTAGTTCACGATCTCGGTTGACCCTGCTTGCATCACATTCGCGAGGATCATACTTCTCGGACTCACTTGATTCAGTGCGCCTACAAATGCTACTGACAGAGTCAGAGAAACGAGAACAGCACTGATGTATTTGCGAGTATTCGCACTTTTATAGGCTGTAAAAAAATCTTTCATAATAGTGGAAAATAGATATACTTCGGGTCAGAATATGTGCACTATCGTATGCTATGGCGTGATTATATGCCAAATTCTCTATCTTGTCAATTTTTCCACCTCGTATGACCCTCAAAACCTATTTCTTCATCCTCTGTATTATCCTCTTATCGAGTGGGAGTTCTGCTATACTTCTCTACTACTATATGAGCCCTGAGAAAGATATACAGTCTGCTCTTATATTGATGGGAAGCTCTCTTTTCCTCATGGGATCGAGTCTCCTCTCTATGCTGGTATTTTTTCTCAAAAAGATCTATTATCGATGAGATGTCACGATGTCGACTATGAATGCGAGTCTCCGACAATCTATCCTCATCACGATCGGTGCTCTCCTGATGATGATACTCTATGGTTTCCACCTCTTCGATCCAAAGCTCATCATGATCGTCTGGGCAGCAGTCGGATGTCTCGAAGTGATGGCACAAGCAGTGGAATAAGAAACTAAGAACTAAGAACTAAGAACTAAGAACTAAGAACTAAGAACTAAGAACTAAGAACTAAGAACTAAGAACTAAGAACTAAGAACTAAGAAC
>JAYVLL010000166.1:0-5885 GCA_043759495.1 Candidatus Altimarinota bacterium | reverse complement strand
ATAAAAAACTCCTGGAGCAGGAGTTTTTGGATACTATCACAATAACCAGAAGAAAATTTGCAAATCCCCTTACTCAGAGAATGTAAGGGTGACACTAATATGAGATATTTTTTCATAGAGCAGATAACTGCACTATTATTGGATTCTTGTACCGTTCCAGTTCATTTTTCCTTCTCGGATTGGTTTTGCAACATACGTATGATACCACTTCATCACTCATCATATTTGAGAAAAATGTTTGAGTCAGTTCTCATATGCTCCAGGATCTAATGGTATTCATAGAAGTGATTGAGTTTGAGCTCTCAATATATCTATAACAGCACGTACATCATCTGGCATTTGTACATTAGAAGACTCAAAAGAATTTAATTTATCAAGCAAGAATGGTGCATATTCTGTTGTTCAGGCAGGGGCATTGTTCATTATATGAGCATAATATGAAGCAAATTTTCGTCTTACTGTGTATGGCCTAATTCTAGAATGAACTTTTGATGGTCCTTGTGATCCTGGTATCTCTTGCACTTCAGGCGAACCATGGGGGCTTGCTACGAACATAATTTAAAAATTAAAATTAAAAAAACTCCTCCAGTGTTCACTGAAGGAGAGGTATATGATTTCTTGGATTTTTCTAAAACTCCATAAATCTCCCCTTCAGTTTTTCCTGAAAGAAGAAGAAATAAAAGAATGTAGAGCGGATAATTTTTTGCATATTCGAAGATATGTGTTGATGGTATTTCTAAACCTCAATTTGTCAAACAATTTTCTTCTTTTTTCCTCAGCCAGTTGATAGTGATTGTCTCTGTGATGATTGTTCATGCTCTCATGCCTGTGTATCAGCAAGGGGGTGATCATTCTCTTTCCGATTCCGGTAGCTCATATAGAATACTCGTGCGACTCATGCGATCGGTATCGCGAGTATGATGCCGAGGATGCCACCGATAGACCCTCATGCGAGCATCACGATAAATACGAGGACTGGCGAGAGATCGAGGGACTTGCTCATCACCTTTGGTACGAGGAAGTTATTCTCGATCTGTTGTATCGCGATATAGAGGAGTACGATGATGAGTGCGACCTTCCATGATATGCCGAGTCCGATTATCAGCGCTGGGATGAGTGCGATAATCGGTCATACATAGGGAATGAATTCCATAATCCCTCAGATAATAGCGAGTGTGAATGTCCTCTCAGTATCAAAACCGAATATCATCTCGAGTGAAAAGAGTCCGATATACGTGATCACAAATATCGATAATGAGAGTATCAGCATAGCTCGCATCCAAGCAGTTGTGACATGTTGGATCTGGTGATAATGATTATGGAGGTATGTATCGATTTCTCTGGGAGTGAATGATAAGATGAATCATCATATCGCCTTGCGTTCGAGTACCATCATGAATGACATGATGGCGATGAGGATCCAATTCGCTACGACTCATCATACTGCGGTCACGATCGAGAGTCCACCACTCGTGATCGAGCTGATCTGTGTCGTGATGATTGTTTGGATATTTCCGGCATTTTGCTTGATAATGTCGAGTGTATGTTCGATATTCTTTGTTCAGAGAACGAGGAGGATAATCTTCTCGACATAGGGGTGAAAGTGGAATCCAGCAATTCCCTCGAGGAGATACTTCTTTTCGGCTGTATTGACCCAAGAGATCACGAGAGTCGCTGTATCGGTGACATAGTTGATCACGATCGGTATGAGGGTGCCGATCACGATGCTCCCGAGGAGGAAGATGACGAAATATACTCCGATAACTGTGAGCCAGCCGGGTATCTTATGTATCTCGCCCTTATCTACGAGAGGATTTATGACGATCGTGATAAATCCTGATACCACTATAATGAGGATCAGCGATCTGATCGTATAGAGGAGGTAGAGAATAGTAGCGATGAGGAGTGCTATGAGGACTTTTTTGCTCCAGAGGATGAGTTCGTTTTGCATGGAGAGAGATGATGATATATCTATTATAAAAAAAACTCCCATTTTACAAAATGAGAGTTCTATTTTTCTATATTTTGGATCTTTTTCTCGATACTATCGATCCTATAGGTGAGGCATGGCACCCATAGGAGTTCGAATATATTCCTCTGTGAACTATACTCAGCATCTTCGAGTGAGGCTTCGAATTTCCTCTTCTGGAGGATATATGTTTTGCGTATGCTCTTCAGTGCGTCGAGGTAGTCATTATCATTCTCATAGATTTTGCGAAATGCTTTCTCTATTTTTCGATGATCGATATCTGTCTGAGTCTTGCACCAGGCGACTATAGAATTATTCATCTCGAGGATACTTTCTCATCGATCTGCACTTGCGAGGGGAATACTCAGACCCGTTACTCATTTTTTTGCTATGACCCTTGATCCTGTGGAGGATTCGAGGACTTCTCATCTGGTCGTATCGACTCAGGCGTAGACTCCATAATCTATGGAGAATATCCCGAGTGAGATGATGCAGAGGAGTATGTGGGAAAAGTGTGTATATCGAGACATGTACCTGAGAGTATAGGAATTTTTCCGAATTGCAAGGAATGAGTGTAAAGTTTTTGTGAAGATTAGACATTGTTCCTGATGATAGTGTATTTCTCACCATCAAAGGTACAGAGTGATCGATATTTCCCAGAGAAATCGAGAAAATATTTTCATACTGCATTCGACGATGTTCCAGTCGGATATATGCATTTCCCATTGAGTATATCAGCATACTGCTCTGCAGTAATATCTATAGTATGAATAGTAGGAAATAACTTACTATAGGATATCTCGCAGGGTGTTTCTATCGGATGTGCTGACGATACATCTAAGGAGAGAGATTCTCAGAGATATATATGGGTCCGTCTGAGCTCTGAGATATACCCGCCCGTGATACCGAAAAATCACGCGATCACACACGCCAGTGAGCGTATGTATCATCAGGAAGAGATAGTGAGTGAGAGACTGACGGATCGAGGTAATTCGAGATCTATGACTTCTACATCCTCGATCACTATGGATCGTTCTTCGAGTGTGAATACCTCTCCTTCTCGTACTCGCTCATATGCCCTCTTTCCATCTACATGGAGGGCACTATATCGTGGTGGTATCTGAGCAGTTTGTTGCAAGAGGAATTGCTGGAGCTCATCTGGAGAACGATCAGTATAGTGTGATGTGTCCACTGATCGTACTGGAGTACCGAGGTCGAGCGAGTCCGTCTCTCCATCGAGTCGCACGGTGAATGTATATCGTTTTTTGGCGAATGTGAGCTCAGGGATGAGCTTGGTACTATTTCTTGTAGCGATGAGGAGGAGTCCGCTCGCGAGAGGATCGAGTGTTCCTGTGTGTCACATCTTCTTGGTATTGAGCACTTTTCGTAACTGACGTATCACATCAAAACTGCTCATCAGGAGTGGCTTATCGATCAGATAAAACATGAGATAATCAGGTTAGGCTATTGTATCCCCTGGAGTTCTGGATAACTGGCATGTCTCGGATGATTGAGAAAACGTGGTGGATAGGTCCAGCTGAGTCGTCCCGCCTGCAGGAGTCATCCCTGAGCAAAGAGATTGAAATATCAGAAATTCAATAACACTTTCCCGACGACATTGCTTCGCTTGATGAAGTGTGCTACTTCACCATTCTGGAGTTCACTATTTTTGAAACAGTTCTGGAAACACTGACGAGAATCGGCAGAGTTATTTCGATTATCACCCATGACCCAATAGTATCACTCAGGGATCTTGAATATATTTTGTTCTATGGAATCAGGGAGTCGAGTATTTCACTTATTCGACGAGGAGAGATATGACTCATCGAGCATGATGTATGCACCAGAGTCACTCGTAGAGTGCATGATAAATACATTTCCATCTTCGAATTTTATCGTGTCACCGGGGAGTCCGATCACTCGCTTGATATAGTATTCTCGATCTTTATCGACATGGGGAGTGATGACGACCACATCTCATCGTTCTGGGTCGCCGACATGTACGGGAAGATTCGAGAGGAGTCATCGCTCGAGCTTCGCGATGAGGTTCTCATCCGTAGAGTTTCCACCATATGAAGAGGGGAGATTCAGGTAGGAGAACTTATCGACGAGGATATATTCCTTGTCATGATAACTGGTTTCCATAGAGCTTCCATTGATCCGAAATGGTGTCACGAGAAACATTCGTATAAATAATACGATCAACAGGATGACTACCAGATCTCGAAAAAATGATATTATTTCTCTGGCAGTTTTATTTCACTCATCGATCTCGATTGTTTCGAATGCTTCGGTATTTTCTGACATGTGCGTTGATTATGTATAAGAGGTATGAAAAGTACTACTTCGATCTATTTCCGTGACATTGTTTATATTTTTTCCCACTTCCACACGGACAGATATCATTTCGACCTATTCATATGTATTCTGTATTTTTCTCATTATTGGCCTGTATGACACGGATTCCCTCGATCTCTTGGGCTCCATCATACTCACTCTTGCCCGAGTTCGAGAGGAGTTTCGATGCCTTCTTATCGAATGTTTCCACTCCTGATTCTGCATATTTCGATAAGAGGGTCTCTTCGAGGTTGACTACCTCTATTCACTCTCGAGGCTTTGCCGTGAGGAGTCATTTTGTCACTCTGAGTCCGATCGTTTCGATGAGTGCTACGAATTTATCATAGGCCTTTTCCTTATAGATGACGAGTGGATTTTTCTGCGCATATCATTCGAATGCTACCTCCTCTCTCAGATGTGCCATGCTGTCTATGTGAGACATCCAGAGTTCATCGATCGCCGCGAGTGTGAGTCTCCTTTCGAACTCTGCGAATTCATCTTCGGTTCCAGTATTTCTGAGTATTTCGATCTTTCCTGAGAGGAGAGAAAAGGCTCGCTCTGTCACTTGTCAAAAGTCTGTCACTCCCTGGAAATCATCCGTCGTGAGGCCTTCTGTCTCGGTAAATGCATTGAGCCCATCGATCACATGCGTCAGTGACTCGAGCGAGACGATCGTCTCATCACCTTGTGCTATGGCGACGATCCTCGCTACCTCTGTCTCGATCATGTCGAGGATCTCACTGTGGATATCAGATCCTTCGAGGATACGATGTCTGCGAGCGTAGATGGCGAGACGATGATGATTCAGGACATCATCGTATTCGAGTATATGTTTTCGTATATCGAAATTTCTTCCTTCTACCTGCTTCTGTATGGTTGTGATATTTTTCATCAGCATATTGCTCTCGATGAGTGGATCTCACTCAGGATGTGACTCGAAACTCGCGAGTATAGCAAAGAGCTTGTTCCCACCAAATATACGCATGATATCATCCTGAGGGGAGAGCATGAACTGGGAAATCCCGGGATCACCCTGACGACCAGATCGTCCACGGAGCTGATTATCGATACGACGAGTCTCATGCTTCTCTGTACCGAGAACGAAGAGCCCACCGAGGGTATATTCCTGAGTTCCTGCAGTACCAGTGATCTGTATCGTGCCTGTAAGTGTCCGCACTCGCTCATCGATCTTGATATCTGTTCCACGACCCGCCATATTGGTTGCGATCGTGACTGATCCATAGTGTCCCGCTGCAGCGATGATATCTGCTTCTCGGGCATCTTGTTTTGCATTGAGGATCTCATGCGTGACTCACTCCTTTTCGAGGAGACTCGAGAGATATTCACTCTTGGCAACGGATACGGTTCAGACGAGGATCGGTTGTCACTTCGCATGCAGCGCTTTGATGAGCTTCACGACATAGGAGTACTTTCCCTTCTCAGTCTTGAAGAGGAGATCTCCACGATCGATACGCCTGATCGGCTTGTTCGTGGGAATAGATATCACCTCGAGGTGATATATCTTGTAGAACTCTTCCTCCTCAGTCTTCGCAGTTCCAGTCATACCTGAGAGTTTTGG
>JAYVLL010000165.1:0-2063 GCA_043759495.1 Candidatus Altimarinota bacterium | reverse complement strand
CATCTCAGCCATACGCTTCTCGTATTCGAGTCGTAGCTTGTCTGTATTGTAGGCTTGCTCTTTTTCTATTTGGATTTTGATATCGATTTCCATCAGTTTCTTCGCATCGATGATGGCTCGCTCTTTTTCTATTTCCATATCTTTGGCTCGCATCTCCATGACTTGTTTCTCTTTGAGATATTGCATCTCCTTGGCTCGTGACTCTTCGTCACGCTTTTTGTAGCTGTCGAGTTCGATAGCTTGTTTTTTAGCTTGTTCCTCGGCTTCGGCTTTGACCTTCACGGCGTAGCTGCGAGCTCGTTCGTCGAAGTCTTTTTGCATCTCGGCCTTGATCGTCTCTTGCATCTCGCCCCGCATATGCTCGAGCTCATGTTTCTGGACATCGGAGAGTGAGAACTGGTGACCACAGTTGGGACAGGTGATATTGTTGGACATAACTTGATAGTTGGATGATTTTGACTATACTCGAGTATATCTATTTTTGATTTTTTACAAGGAGCGGATGAGCCAAAAAACCACCAGTCTCGACATCCAAAAAGGAAAGGGGAGTACGCTCGATATTGCTCGGATTTTTCCTATGACGGAGCCTCGTATCCTCGATCTGGCTCGACATGGTGCGGAGTTCTCAGATATCATAGCCGTCGACGCTCCTGAGTCTATCGATATCCATGGAGATGCGATCATCCGTATCGACAGATTCCATACGACTGATACTCTGGATCTCGCGATCCCTGCCGTAGTGGATCCGAGTCGCTGGGAAGCTGGACTCTCGGGTATGATACCTCGTCCGAGGACACTCGATATAGTCGATCCACTCTATATCCCGTATGGATCACTCGATGTGCGTCGTGAACAGATCACTCCTCGAGACAGAACTTATCCCGATCTCTTCGCTCGGAGTCTCCCGACAGGACTCGTTGCTCGTCGGCTCTGGAAGTGAACCAAGTCACTCTATATGCAACATCGGCGACAGATTGTGATGACACTGATCGGATTTCTCGTTTTCTCGATACCGATGCTCTCCTATGTTGCCTATGCTCTCTCGCATGGATATGAGACTCTCCAGGATCTCGCAGGAGTCCGTACTCCTGAGACGATCCGCACTATGATCCGCTCGGCTCGTGGAGATTTCGAGAGGTCGAGTTTCCTTTTTTCCCCATTCTCATGGATCCCGATCGCGTCTATCGATACCGTCGCTCGAGCATCAGCAGGTGGACTCACACTCACTCGCTCGCTCGATCTGATCGCCCAGGCACTGCCCACAACACTCTCGGGCTCTACTACCTCTCGTGACATCGCAGATCCACTCGCATTCAGGGCTGCTGCTCGTGATATCTCTCCACTCGCCTCACTCGGGATAGAGAATCCGACGGATTGGATCGCAGACAACAAAAAGGTACTCGAACAAGCCAAAACTGATCTCCAATCCGCTGGTGAGATATACGCTGGAGTGACACCGACAGGGGAGCGGACGATCCGTATGCAAAAGCTGGGACAGACGATCACTCGAGTTGCCGCTCTCCTCGACTGGTCACTCGCGAATGATGTCAATCTGCTCAATATGCTCGGCCATACCAATCCGCAGCGATATATCGTGTTCAATCAAAACCGAGATGAGATCCGAGCCAATGGTGGATTCCCAGGTTCGATCCTCTCGTTCACTCTCTACAAGGGGAATATTCTCGACTCCCACGCCGATGATGTATACTACTACGACTGGAATCTCTATCCCTACAAGGAGATCCCACCACCCGGTATCGCACTCCTCACGGGCAACTATGGACTACGAGATGTGAACTACTATCCAGACTTCCATGAGACACTCGATCGGGCGAATTCGTTCATCGAAAGATCTGGAGATGCGAGTGTGACGACGGCAATAGCGATCCATCAAGGGATCATCGAGGAGATACTAGACAAAACTGGACCGATAACCCTCTCAGGTGTGGTGATCCCTTTTGACTCTCACAACTTCTCACTCTTGATGTCGACACTGGTTGAGAACAAATATGCTCAGGTCAATACTCCCAAAGATGTATTGTTCCAGTTTTGATCCGCTCTCT
>JAYVLL010000164.1:0-3049 GCA_043759495.1 Candidatus Altimarinota bacterium | reverse complement strand
AGCATCTCCAGGAGATACGCCCGTGATCATCTCATCAGTAGATCGTATATAGCACCTCTACTCCTATAATCTCTCCATGCGAATAGCACTGATCCTCCTCTCCATCACCGCCCTGATCTTCATCGGATTTCTCTCATGGTCACTCCTCGACTCAGAGAATCCATGGATGGCCACGAGACCAGTCACGGAATCATCTGTGAATGGAACAGATGTAGAGGCCCTCAGAACACAGATAAAGACAGAGGAAAAACTCAAAGAACTCGAGACGATCGTACGAGAACTCGCGAAGAAAAATGGAAATAGTACATCTGAATCCACAGTATCGATCGGAGAAAAATCTCCTGAACCGGCAGTGAAACTCTCTGGAAAATTCCTCGCGAAGATCATGCCGACAGCGACTCTCTCACTCATGGAGAACCAGGGAATCTATTGACTCTATATATTCGATACCAATACACTCTACTCCACCTATACTGACCCGAAACTCTCTCTGACAGTCATAGCGAGCTCACTCGATTATGCTACATTTCTCAGGAATATGCAGTCTCTCGGAAAAGATGTCTTCACCGTGAATGAGACCAAGACATTTCCTGGAAAGAGTGCCTATCTCAATCCTCCAAAAACTGATACCAGCGTCCGCATCATCCTCGAATACGAGTCTCAGACGATCGCCATAGAGATACCAAAATCCAGATTTCCCCTTCTCAAAAGCCTCCTCATGAAGAAATAATCACGCTCCTCCCTGACCTAGCACCTAGCAAGCACCTAGCAAATAGCAACTCCTCCCTCCTATCTCTCTACTAACCCCTCCTCCTATGACTTCCCGAAAAATCCTCCTTACCCGTGATGGTCTCGCTGAACTTCAGGAAGAACTCCGATTCCTCCACGAAGAGAAACGTGTCGAAATAGCTGAAAAGCTCAAAGAAGCCATCTCCTATGGAGACCTCTCTGAGAATGCCGAGTACCAAGAAGCTCGAGATGAACAGGCACAAGTAGAGCTCCGTATCGCGGAACTCGAAGAGATGCTGAAGCCTGGAAGCTATGATATCATCGACGATACGACTTCTCCGAAGAAGAAGAAACAAGGGATCAATGTCGGGAATACGATCACCCTCCAGGAGATTGGAGAAAAGGCTGAGAATACCTATCTCATCGTCTGAGCACAAGAGGCGAATATCTTCGAAAATAAGATCTCGAATGAATCCCCTCTCGGAAGATCACTCATCGGAAAGAACACTGGTGATACAGCGACGATGACTGCACCATCAGGAGTCCGAGAATACATGATATTAGCAGTTCAATAAACTCCCTATGATACTCAGAGACTTTCAGACATACCTCCTCGAGTATACGATAACAGTACCATTTTTTGCACTTCTGTTTGCTATTATCGTGAAGTGACTCGTCCATAAGTTGAAGTGACACTTCACGATCGGAAAGATGTTCGGGAGCTGAGGAATGCCATCAGCGCATTCGACTTTCGTCATCGCACTTGCGACATCTATGGGTATGAAGTACGGTGTTTGAAGTGATTTCTTCATGATATGTCTCGTATTTTCCATCATCATCATCTACGATGCGATGAATGTCCGCTATCAGGCATGACTGCATGCTCAGATATTGAATCGTATTGCCCACCAGGAAGGCGAAGAACTGAATGAATCTATCGGACATACTCCTGCAGAGGCACTCGTCGGAGGGATTATCGGATTTAGTACAGCGGTTCTCCTTCTCGGAATTTAGATCAAATAGAACTTAGAGCTTAGAGCTTAGAGCTGAGGAATTAAGAATTCGATATCTAAGAGCTAAAATCTAATTACTAATTACTAATTGCTCATTTTACATGTTCTCCATCCACGACGAAAAACAGATCATCGCACTTCTCGAATCTCATGGACATAAGCGATTTCGCTATGCTCAGATAGAGAATGCGATCTATAAAAATCTCATCATTGATTTCGATATGATCGAGACGCTCCCAAAGGAAGTGCGAGAACTCTTGAAAGAACACTGTTTCTATTACTCGATGCGGATCCATTCTGAAGTGACGAGTGAAGATGGACAGACGACGAAATTCCTCTTCAAGACTCACGATGATAAGATGATCGAGGCGGTGATCATGCGCCATCTCTCAGGTCGCAATACCCTCTGTGTGAGTTGTCAGGCAGGATGCCCGATGGCATGTAGCTTCTGTGCGACAGGCAAACTCGGACTCATCCGCAATCTCGAATACAGTGAGATCATCGAGCAGATTATGGTCGCGAACCACCTCCTCGCGAAAGATGGGAAAAAAATCCGAAATGTCGTCTATATGGGTATGGGTGAGCCCATGTTGAACTATGATAATGTCGCGGAATCCATCCGTATCGCGAGTCATCAGAAGAAACTCGATCTCTCGAATCGTCGTATCACGATCTCGACGTGTGGGATCGTACCAGGGATTCTCCGTCTCGCGGAGGATTTCCCTCAGGTCTCACTCGCAGTCTCACTCCACGCACCGAACGATGCAGCGCGAAAGCGCATCATGCCCGTCGAGAATACCTATCCGATCGATATGCTGATGCAGGCGCTCGACCAGTATGTCGAGAAGACGAATAAGCGGATATTTTATGAATATATCATGATCGCCTGAGTCACAGATCGTCCTGAGTTCGCACATGAGCTCGCGAAGCTCCTCGAAGGCAAACTCGCACATGTGAACTTCATTCCCTACAATCCTGGTGAAGGGATTATGGGCAATGGCTTCCAACCAACGAGCAAAATCATGATCAAGAAGTTCCAGGATACCCTCGAACAGGCAGGAATCCCCTCCACCGTCCGTCATACGATGGGGGATGATATCGATGCGGCATGTGGTCAGCTCGCACTGAAGGAAGAGTGAAAATCCCTCGCCGAAGAGGAAGGCAAGGGAATGAAGAAACTCGTGGAGGGATATTGGAAGAAAGAGGATTAGTTATTGAGGATATGTAGGAAATTGATGTCGTTGTCTAAAATAAGATTCCGGGAGCTTACTTTCTCAGCGACCTCCCATAAGTTTCATGTAGTCATT
>JAYVLL010000163.1:0-4776 GCA_043759495.1 Candidatus Altimarinota bacterium | reverse complement strand
GGATTCCCTCTTTTTCATCGGTATTCGGGGCGACTCAGATTGTTCCTGCCCCACAGCGTACGAGAAAATCTTTTGCACTGACATTGGAATTATCTCTATTCCCGATGCACGTCGCAGGTGATCAGTGTGCATCTACGAGTATAAGAAAAGGGAAAATACATAACAGGAGAGAGTAATACAATCGTTTCATAGAAAAAATTAGAGTGACAAACTAGAAATGACTCGGACAAAAGCATAGGCGCATGCAACGGCTATGAGTCCGACAGAAGAGTAGGTGAGGGATTTGAATGCCTTTTTCATCTTTTCCTCATCTCCCTCAGCGGTCACGAGATGATATCCGACATAGAGCGTCACTCCGACGACGGTGATCGGGAGGACAGCCTTCAGGAGAAATCCTTCCGCATACGAAAGGAATCGACTCAGCGTCCATCCAGCGAGCCCGAGACTCCCTTTTGGATCGACTTCAGAGCTCGGTATTGCGAAGAGTTGAAAAGGGATCAGTGCGATGAGAAGAAAAATATACTTCATAGTGTGTGATTAGAGCCTAAATCTCGATACAATATCGACCACTCCATATGCGAGACCCGCGACGAGCACTCCGATGAGGGAATAGATGATGATATATCGTGCCTTCTTCATCTTCTCATCCTCACCCGATGAGAGGATCATCTGTATGCCTCACCAAGTCACACCGATCACGGCGAGGACTCAGGCAATACCTATCGCATAGGCGATGAGATTTCAGAGAAATGTTATCGGATTCTTCACTTCTACGATCTGATTCGAAGTTATCCCTTCGGGAAGTTTGAGATCGTATAGGGCGATACACTGCTCGATATGGAACAATATAATGAAGGATGCAAAGAGGAATCTTTTCATAAACATTGATTAGAGTTTCAGAATATAGAGAACGATATTCACCATGGTGTAGGAGAGAAATGCGACGAGCATGGCGACGATATTCCACTTGATGATGACCTTTGCCTGAGTCGCCTTCTCAGTATTCCCACTCGAGAGGATATAGTAGTACCCTGCGATGATGAGGGAGATCCCGGCGATCAGGGGGATAGCGAAGAGGAGCATATCAGCGATCTTCCCGAGGATATAGAGCAATGCGCCCACTCACGCGGAAACCCTCCCCACACCAGGAAGTGGACTCATATCGCCAGTACAGATTGTGAATCCTGGTTTCGTGAGATCGTTATCCCCAGTACATGCAGCGTGTGCCTGGAGTACGAGCGCGAGTGTGATCAGGAATATGGACGAGAAGTTGCGGAGCATATAAGTGTGAAAATATACGAGAAGCATACCATATATTATGAAAAAAGCCAAAAATTTGCAAAAAGAGGAAAATTTCATAGTATGTGCGCGATTTTACTCTCAAAACTATGACAATTCTCCTCTCTATCCTCTCTGTGTGCGTCATCCTCCTCGTCATGATCCAAGCACGGTGATCTGGGCTCTCCATCGTCCCGAACTCGAATGACTTCGGGAAATTCGAGCGACGTGGTCCAGAGAAGATCCTCCACACCATCACTATTGGAGTCATCGCAGCATTTGTCCTGGCTTCTATGTTTGCTTTTTTTATCGGATAAACTCCTGAAGTCTCTCGATCTTTGCCCCCTCTTTCAGTTATCCCTGATAGATTCGAGAGGATTCTCTATTATGAAATTGAACTCTACTATCATACGCCAAAAGACGATTCTTTCTCTTTCCATCACTGGACTGATATTTCTCATACACTTGATCGGAGTCTATATATATGAAGGCGGGCAATCTATCGGTGAACGAGGAGGAAGTATCAATATCGGAATCGTATGAACAGCGCCCGAGATCCCGAATCCTCTCCTCTACACGAAGGATAAGTATCATGACATGATCCTCCGATTTCTCTATCGGCCGATGATCTCCTATGATGCGGTCGATGGTGAATACCGTGGAAATATCGGAAATTGTGATATCCGCGATCTCTCGAAGGTCATCTGCGAGATCAAAAAAGATCAATTCTGGTCAGATGGAACACGGATACAGTCAGAAGACATCATCGCCACATATCAGACATTTCGCGCTATCATCACGAGCGAGAAGATGTGAAATTTTCTCAAGGGTGTTGGCGTCGTCTCTCGTGCCGATGGCACCATAGAGATCACATCGAAGGAAAAAAGTTCTATGATCCTCGATCTGCTCACCTATCCGATCGTACGCTCAGATATGCTCGAACGGATCAAGACTGGACGTATCAATGCAGAAGGCTATATCACATCTGGGCCATACAGATTCAGTGAACGATCGAAAAATACTGAATACGGCTATGATCGTGTAACTATAGAACGTGATGAGAAAAATGGATGAGAATGATGGCTCGATAAGTATCATTTCTTGTTCTTTCCAGATCTCGCTTCACTCGAGCGCAGTACAGATAACCTCAGTGTCATCATCCCTCCGGTGAAAAATGAAAAACTGCTCCTCGGTCCTCGTTTCGATGGATATAAGTATACTATGTATGAGTATATTTCTCTCTTTATGAATACGGATACGCTCTCGAAAGAGCTCCGACAACAGATGTATGGAAAACTCACAGAGGTATTTTCAGGAAGTATCGACAAGAATGAACTCCCACTACAAAATATCTTCTGAATCGAACGCGATGGAACAGGGATAAAACTCGAGAAGCCACTCAGTGATATCATGCGGTCTCGTGGATACCTGAAGCCCGATGAATCGATAGCGATCCTGAGTCAGGATACCTGAATCCTCACAGGATCAAGTGTGGAGTACGGGACGAATAGTCATTTTACACTGCCAACCAATAAGAAAATATACTTCTCAGAGATCGCACAGGGAGAACTACTCCTCTCAGGGAATGTCCCAGTGAGTACGAGCAAAATCATGATAAATGACTATGAACTCAAGGAGTATCATGTTGGTAATACACGATTTAGCTATAGAGTCAGTACGGCAAATAGTACGCTCAAAGAAGGAAAAAATATATATACCCTCGTACGTGAAGATGCCGAGTGAAATACGCTCAATACCGATACTCTGACCGTGTACTACAGTACTGATTCTGGGACGCTCGCATCGCTCAGAGAAAGTGTGGATGCAGCATACCTCAGTGAACTCAATACTCCAGAAAGGGTCGCCCAGAGACAGCAAGTGTCTGAAAAACGGAAGGCTGAAATCAAGCTCTTAGATCCTCGATATTATTATAATAGCAAAAATATCCCGTTCGAGCTCCGAATCGCCTATAAAGACGATCCTCAGACACTCGGAAAATATGCTGCGACCGTAGTAAGTGCGCTCGAAAAACTGAGTATACAGAGCAAACTCATACCTCTATCCACCAAAGACCTCCAGAAAATGCTCGAAACATGAAAAAAAGAATATGATATCATCATCATCTGATTCGAGGCCAATGGTCGCCTCTCTCGTGCAGGTCAAGTATTCCTCTCATCAGAGGCAAAAAATGGGATCAATTTCTCGAAAATAGAAAGCAAAAAACTCGATACCCTCTTCGCGGATCTCCGGATCGCCTGAACCAAAGAAGATACACTCAAAATACAAAATACGATCATATGATATATAGAATCTGAAGCATTTTTCATCCCACTCTCGAGTCCACTCCATACGCTCTATATAGATAAGAACCTGAAGTGAGTCAAGCAAGTACCGATTTTCCAAGATATCTCCACACTCCACACGGTCCTCGCTACCGCGAGCATCAAGGACGTCTACATGCTCAATACCACTGAAAAGTGATTCTTCTGATTCTTCGGATGGATCTGGACCCAAGTATTCCCATAGAAGAAGTATCTCTCGAAAAACTATGAAAGAATCGATCGTCATCTCGGCCTGGGAACTCGTTACACGGTTTCATTCACTCAAAAAACTCAATTTTATCCCTTCTTTTATAGGGATGGTTTGGTTATTGTTGATCCTCATTTACCAGGTTACTTTCTCATATGTCACGGTATTGAATAAGAAAGATGCATTTTTCGAGGCTTTAATAAACCTCGTCCATAAACAATACTTTTTTGAGGTCTTGATCGTATTGGGTATTCTTTTTATTTGCTATATGCTGATCGCCCCCCTCGTCGAATGAGGACTGATCGAGATGATCCACTCATATAGAAAATCGAATGGCACCAAATATCACCACACCCTCCAGTGACTCTTCGATGGATTTCGTCACTTCTTGCCACTCTTCGAAGCGCATAATGTCGTGTCGATATTTCGACCACTGGCGATCGTCACTTTCTATATTCTCCTTCTTCGAGTATTTGGAACGACCTATTTTGCCCCTATCTCTTATATCATGCTCGGGTACCTGATATTCTCATTTTTTGTGAATATGTGTTTCTCCTATACGAAGATGTTTATCATCTTCGAGGGAAAAGGCATTATCCAGGCGCTCTCAGCCTCCACAGGAATGGCGATCCGTCATATCGGTATCACGTCTCAGCTCTATTATACGATGATCCTTCTCTACCTACGAACCATCATCGTCGCGCTCTTCTTCCTCGTACTCCCATTCATCACTTCGAGCATTATCGCGTTTTTTGGCGTTATGGGACTCCAGCTTTTGTTTCTGACAATATTTGGCATTATCGCCCTTCTCTTCTTCCTCGTGATCGTCCACCTGAATTCGACACTCGAGATATTTATAGAAGCCACTTGGTATGAGGCATATATGTGGTGCAAGAAGGAAGATGAGGAAGATAGTCATCATGGAATCCACGGTCAGGATACCCACAAGAGTGAGGATCACGGACATGT
>JAYVLL010000162.1:0-3326 GCA_043759495.1 Candidatus Altimarinota bacterium | reverse complement strand
ATATTTGAATCGTCAATTAATTTACTCCATGACTCCTGTTTTTATTTCTATTGAATTCATAAATCAACAAATCATATAAGATTACTTCAATTGCTTTATGTAAAAGAATCATTGGAGTTTTTTGCATGATCCTATAACGCTCTTGTTACAGCAAGATTTTCTACTATGAATCTTTTTCTAAGATCTTGTTTAGAAAGTATTTTTGCTATACTATGGATATCATATTATCATGAATCAGCATCTTGAGTATTTTGATCAATGTCTAAACATGATAAGAAATTTAGATTTTCAAAATTTCTTAAAATAGATTTATGACTATGAGATGAGGACTTTTGATACTCTTGGAAAAGTTACCATTCTCATTGAAATGCTGCAAAAGTTGCAATGGAATTCCATGAGATTACTACATGAACTGAGTCACGAGATGATGATTATATAAAAATTTGAATTGAATGATGAATGAACCAAAATTGCTTCCAAATGTGGTGCATGTTTTATTTCTTACGTACATACTTCTTAAAGTTAAATGTGAGTGAACCAGAAATGGATGACATACAAAGATGAATTTTTTATACACTTGATGTTCTTGAATCGCTATTAATCTGAGCAAAAAGGAGTAATCCAAATAATGTATATTGTGACTATATGGATTCTTTTAAAGCTAGTCTTAAAAAAGCACAACAAAGAGAAAATTTCTAACTTTTTCCCATGCCCACCCCTCTCCTCTCTCCATTCGCGAATGTCCTTCCATTTCTCTCTGGTATTCCAGGGAAGTATTGGAAGAGTGGAGTCGTGCCTGGTGGATCGATCCTTATGACAGGGAAGCCGGCAGTCGATGACGAGTATCTCTATATGATGGTACATACACCCTCTCCATGAACTGTCTCATATACAGGGGACAGTATGTATCCACAGTTTTCTGAAATTGCCCTCGGGAACCAATATATTGGACAGTGTGCTGCTTTTGCGAAGTGCGTCTCATGACAGAGAAGTCTCTCCACGGATAAGTGGCTCCCGTGACAGAGTCTTATAGACTTCTGCCTCTCGCCTGAGAGTCTTCTTCCATCATCGTATCAGGGACTCGTGATTGCCTGTTTCGATGGCCAGACGAACTATGCTCTCGCGAATCCCGCGAAGAAACATGTCGCCATACTTCTCGACATCACTCGGGATGGCAAGGGAAAGCCGAAGAGTATCACTGTCATCGATCAGAACTACTACAATTATGCTCCCTATAGCCAATATAAGTGAAAAATTGCCAGACATGTGATCCCCTGGGGGACTCTGAATCAGAAATGAGTCGGATATGCGAGGAACTACTCGATCGTGAATATCTAACTTGCAAGGAGAGTGATATTCTATAGAATCATAGAAATTAACAATTGTCTATGTTTTTCTTCCTCCTCATTGCCCTCGCAACCTTGATCGATGCATCACTCATTCACCCTTCTGGATTCTTCCCTGGAGTGAGTGTTATTATATGCCAGGTAGTATTTCTCATCATACTCTTCTACAGCTCACGGAAGTTAGTCTATGCTGATATCGAGGCTCACACACCGCATTCGTGGAAGCATTCTCTCTTTCTCACAGTGCTCTCTCTCATACTCACGAGCTGGTTTGCCTTCTTCACGAACTGATTTTTTGCTTTTGTGTTTTTCATTCTTCTTCTCTGTATCGATCTCCTGCTTCTCATCCTCGTGCGGAATCCACTTCAGAAGCTCGCATGGATTCCTCTCGATGATCTCTGAATCGTACCCTATATCCTCGAGACCATCCTCGATAAGATGGGGTCTGGGGGTGGATATCTCATGGATCGGACTCGACAAATAGTAGCAGGCAGGAAGCAGGGCGGTGTCGTACTCAAGGCTATTTGGGTATTTCTCCTGCTCTGTGTCATCATCATTCCACTCCTCATTTCTTCGGATATGGTTTTTCAGAAGCTCTTTACCGACTTCTTTGATTCTGTATTTTTCGGAGGAAATATCTTCGATATAGTCGAGCGGGTGATCACAATCTTCTGAGTATTTCTCGTACTGATCACGTTTCATCGAGCCTTCACTGAGACTGAGTATCATCCTCACCCTCGGACGATCATCGTATTCAAGATCGATAAGATCTACAACTATATCGTTCTCGGAGGACTCAATCTCATCTATCTGATCTTCATCGCTCTTCAGGTACGGTATACGTGGTTCGTGGATCAGACGACGTTCAGTACGCTCGGGATTAGCTATGGAGAGTATATCCATACAGGATTTTATCAGCTCCTCTTCATCGCACTCATCAACTACGTCATCTATCAGTACTTTTTCCGAAAGACGCATGAGAAATGACAGAACTGAATCCGTACGAACCTCATCTTTCTCATCCTCTTGACCCTCGCGATTGCGGGATCAGCAACCCTTCGTATTGTTCTCTATATTCAGGCATATGATATGACGGTTCTTCGCTTCTTTGTCATGTATATTCTCGGTTGAGTTGCTTTTCTCTTTTTCCTGAATCTCCTGAATCTCATCAGGGAGTCTCGCATCTATCAGAAAATATTCACGCTCTCCGTACTCCTGAGCTTCATATCACTCGGATTTCTCAGTATCGAGAAATATATTGCCCAGTACAATATATCACATGCACATGATGGACACTACGATACTGAATATATCTTGAGAATGAGTGATGACGCTCTGGATCAAAAAGTACAAGCTCTTGCTGATCAAAGGAGAATTACGGCTGAGAATCTTCGGAATATGAGTACACCGACGTCTATGCCTCTAGAAAATGTGTTATGAGAAGTATCTCCCGATATCTCATCAATAGAACCAGTTTCGGAGGCGATTCCAGTATTACGCGATATTCCTCTCTACTGCTGGAACCTGACAACCACGAGAGTCGCTGAATATCTCAAGGGACATCCAGAAGAGAGTGATTATTTTCTATAGGTAGGTACGAGTAACACAAAAGTCGTGGACATGTATCTGGCATTGACGGATTTGTCGATCTCAATACTATCAGTGGAACACTCGAATCACTTTCTCAGAAACACTTCCAATAATTCATGAAAACGCTTCCTCGATCTGACATCCCCCAAGATTTCACGTACTATCGTACCGGTTCGAGAGTTTTTTATGAATACTATAGGCAATATTCGCGACTCCTTATCCACCGTATCGGAAAGTGATATGAGTTCATTCGAGCGGGAAAGATCATCGGAAATATATATTCTGTTATTGCTGAGAAGACTGATATCGAGCCAAATCGGTCCTTATTATGACCACTCTGAATAGAACATGGTATCATATTCTGGTGACCGATACGAGTCATGGAGAAGC
>JAYVLL010000161.1:0-3413 GCA_043759495.1 Candidatus Altimarinota bacterium | reverse complement strand
TGAGGATCTAAATTTGTTTCGATTTTGATTTCATCAAAGAATCATTTAAGGGACATAACTCAAGTAAAATCCATTTTCCCCAAGGCGGTAGTAATTTTTACTTGTAATCTTCTCTTTTCTTCCTCGTTTGTATTTAGGCTATCACTAATTTTTTGAGCATTTGGAGCGCCTTTCATTGTTCTATAAAATAAGGTGATGTCGCGATTGTAACATATTTTACTCGTTCGAGCAAGTGTCGTATGAGTCGTATTTTTTTCTCCTCAGGGATATGATCGAGATCAGGTGCGAAGATGTCGAGATCGAGATTGAGGACACTATTCCTACTTGGTTCATAGCTCATATATTGATCGATTTGGAATTCATTCTCGATGCGGATCATATCGCCAATGAGTCCTGATCGAAGTGCTGGTCGGATATAGTTCCCGACATTGCAAGAGTAGTTCGTGAAGTCCCATGCATATTCTTCATCTTCTCGTGCCATATCCAGATCTAACTCGTATTCATTGTCCCAGAGGTCGGAGTGCTCATCGATATGAATGAGTTCGAATCATGATTTTATAATCCCTTGCCTAAGAGCATCCAGCCAGAAATAGAGGGCGTGGTTGTGATTATCAAAAATAGTGATTGGTGGGGTAGTGGATCGGTGGTTTCAACAAGAGGTTCATTCTATCCTCACGAAATTTTTGAGTCATGTGCAGGATCTGAGCTTTCCATCTTCCATTTCCTCAAACACGATGGTATCTCCGTGCAAGGCATCATCGATCGTCCCATCGATCAGAGAGGGAATCGTGAGTGTAGGTGTCTTCCCATATGTCCTGATCCGTTCTTCCCAAGCGAAGGCGTTATTTCAGGTGCGAAGGGAGAGAATATGAGGTACTGAATAATCCATTATTCCATATGTAAAATAGCATTGAGTTCTTGTACTGTCTTATCGAGATCATCATTCACGATACGGATATCATAGAAATCCTGCTGTTCAAATTCAGTCATAGCTGTAGCGAGCCGAATCTGGAACTGCTCTTCTGACTCGGTTCCACGATCTCTCAGCCTCCGTTTCATCTCCTCGATCGAAGGAGGGAGGAGAAAAATGGTTACAGTTGTATATCACTTCTTTTCCAATAAACTCTTGAGGTTTTTCATTCATTTCACATCTATGATATAGATTGGTGATTTACCAGATTTACTTATACGATCGAGTTCACTATATGTCGATCCATAATAATAGGTATGAGTTATTGCATACTCTATGAGGTCATGTGCCTCGATCTTCCTCTTGAATTCTCCTTCTGATATGAAGTGATAATGCTTGCCATCTACCTCCCCAACCCGAATTGGTCTTGTGGTCACACTGATACTTTCCTCGATTGCATTACTACAGCTTTGCGCTATATAATCCCAGACCGTATTTTTCCCAGCTCACGCAGGGCCCGAGAGGATGAAGACTTTTTTTAGAGAACCCATAAGTATTAATAATTTTCCTGATTATATAGACTTATCGTGAAAATCAATTCAGAACCGAAAAAAAGGAAAAATATTTCTTTTTGACAAAGATTTTATTTCTATATAATCGCCATACTTCTATCGCAGACCGTAGGTTTCCCTCCTCGCCCTTTGGGCTTCGTGGGACTAAAAATAGCCTACCGAGATGGACAGTTCCAGAATGTTAGAATGTTAGAATGTTAGAATGTTTGTGGATTCACCAACACTCCAACCCTCCAACACTCCAAGCTTCAGAAATCTGTTCGTGCGATATGCGCGATTTTTTTTCGCCATTCGCCAGAAGTGTTAATCGTAACTCGTTCATCGTAACTCGTCAATTGAGTTCGATACTGATATTAATACTTTTAACTTTTAACTTTTAACTTTTAACTCAATCATGGCAGTATCACGCGCTAAGAAGAGTGAACAACTCGCATCGCTCGAGGCTCACCTGAAGGAAGCAAAGAGTGTTGCATTCACTTCGAATAATAAAGTTACCGTTCTCGAAATCTCTGCTCTGAAAAAGGATCTCCGTGCAGTCAACGCAATAGTTCTCACGGCAAAAAAGACGCTTATCCGTATCGCTTTCAAAAATATCTACAGTGTGGACCTCGATCTCGAGACTCTTCCTGGACAGGTTGCTCTCGTTATCGGGAAGGGGGATGCTATCGCTCCATTTGGCATCACGAATAAGTATGCCAATGAGTGGAAAAAGGAAGAGAAAGTCACATTCGTGGCTGGATACATGGAAGGACGCATGATGGATGCAGCAGAGACCAAGAAGCTCGCGACACTCCCATCTCGTGAAGTCCTCCTCTCGAAACTCCTCGGCTCACTCATGTCTCCACTCTCTGGTCTCGCACGATTCTTCGATGCTGCTGGAAAGGACCTCACGGCAAAGGGTCTCACGAAAGTCGGTGACCTCACGGCATCTGCTCCAGCCAAAGCTCTAAAAACAGAAGCAGCTCCAGCTCCGGTAGTGGAAACTCCTGTTTCAGAAGTTACTGTTGCAGAGGCTCCAGTTGCAGTGGAAATCGCAGAAGAAGAAAAGGTAGCATAATCTCTCTCGATTCTCTTTTCACATCCTGTTCCGATATATCGGGATAGGTGCGAGATGACAATCTCGATCAAGTATATTTATTTTTTTATTTTCCTATATTATGGCTGAACTCTCAAAGAATGGTGAAAAGATCCTCGAACTCGTCGAGGGACTTACGATCGTAGAACTCGCTGATCTCGTCTCCGCTATGGAGGAGAAATTCGGAGTCTCTGCTGCTGCTCCAGTTACTGTTGCCGCTGGTGGTGGTGCCGCTGCTGCTGATGAAGAGAAATCTGCATTCGATGTCGTCATGACTTCTGCAGGTGGACAAAAAATCGCCGTTATCAAGGTAATTCGTGAGATCACTGGTCTCGGTCTTGCTGAGGCAAAGGCACTCGCTGATAATGGTGGTGATGTCAAGAAGGGTATCAAGAAGGACGAAGCTGAGAAGATCAAGAAACAGCTCGAAGATTCTGGTGCTACTGTCGAACTCAAGTAATAATTCCCAGAAATTATTCTCAAAGAAACTTCCCAATCAGCAATGAAAGGGGAGTTTCTTATTTTAGATCTGCCTTTTTTGTATTCTTAGTATTCAGGTTCGTACTTTTCACATAATTTCTACTGTTCAATTTTCCAAAAGTGATTGGACAGCTTCCTTCTCGAAATATAATGTTTGAGCCAAGTTACCGAATATATCCAGAAATCTAATTTTTCCATAAGAATCCTTTCATAGTATCAGGATAACACGATCCTTCCGAGCTCTGCGTAACATAAAGACATATTGACCACGAAGATTCACTAATTACAGCATGTATTAAACCCCCACCTCTGGTGGGGGAGTACCTCTAGGTTCTACCGTTCCGACATTGCATAGAAAAAGGAGTTATGGTAAGAT
>JAYVLL010000160.1:0-2350 GCA_043759495.1 Candidatus Altimarinota bacterium | reverse complement strand
TGCTCACTTCGTTTCTCGTGAGATTGGAGTGAGAGTCGTTTCCCAGGATTCACGATGAGTTTCTTTACCTTATAGAGTGGGAGATCTTCGAGAACATAGTAGACTCACCACGGGCGATTTCCTATTTCGAGGTAGTGCCCTTCCGTAAGGTCTTTTGGCAGTTCTGCGATCTTCGTTTCGAGTTCCTTCTCATCGGCTTTATTGCGAAGCTTATTCACGAGATCAGAAGAGTTATGCGTCTTCGCACCGAGCCCATCGACGATACGGACACCTGCATCACGAAGAATCTGTCACTCTGGAACCTCGGTTGCGAATCGATCCCCTCATTTCGTAAAAATAATTTCTGAGAAAATTCATGAATTTTTTGCTTCTTCAATAAGAAATTCAAGACTCTTGCAGACGCTTCCATCCTGATCAATGGAGAGAAAAACCCTATCCACTCACTGAATACTTTCTACAATTTGCATTCGAAACTGCTCATCCTGAAAACTCTTTATACCTCGCTTCAATTCTGCCTGATGATCATTATTCACGATGACCCAGACTTCATCCGCTCAAGCCTCCGTTCGTGAAAGCTCGAAACATTCGATATGTCCAGGATGGATAGGATTGAAGTACCCAGAAGTAATGGCAAGACGAGTCATGATTGAGTAAATAGATTATAGCAGATAGGCAGAGCTAGAGACTAAGAAACGATTGTAGCTTTTCTTGGAATTTTTCAAGAGAAAAATCTTTCGCCCGCTCGATACAGTCATCCTTCATATTTTCCCACTCTTCTTTTGAAGTGTTTTGGATTATCTGTATTAAACTCATAGTTCATAATTCATAATTCATAATTTTTATGAGTTTCCCTGTCTTTCCATCGATCACCGTCTCGAGAAGCCCTCATTCATCCACTCCGATTACGGGCGTTCCACATGCCATCGACTCGACGGGCGACATCCCGAAGTCCTCATCCACTGGAATATAGATCGTCGCTGTTGCGTTCTGAATCAGGGAGATCAGGTCGGTATCATTCGGTGACTCGAGTGCGATGATATTTTTTTTTCATTCGATTTTTTTCAATATTGTTTCCTTCATGGGATCATTTTTTCCATAACAAAAAATGAGGTTTCGTTCGGGCATCTGAAGAAATGCATCCACGATCAGATCGACTCGTTTCGGTGGGGAGAGGCGGGCGAAAGACAAAAAGTAGGCAGTTGGCAGTTGGCAGTTGGCAGATTGGTATTCTTGTTTTTTAGTATACATGATTCCATTCTGATCGCTGCATACTGCTTCCTGATAACTCGGAGCAAAGCGGTCAGCATCCGTCGGTGGATAGACGATCTCCGAATCATATCCCGTGAATTCCAAGAGTCGCTTCTGAACATTCTTCGAGTTCGTGATGATGTGATCGAATCTTCTAAGGTTTTTCTCATAGAGAAATGCAAAAAATATGAATGCGAGATGGAAAATCGGTCGAACCAGAAAAAATAAACCAGCAAGATATTTTTCCCGCATATCATAGAGATACCGTGGTGGAGTATGACAATAATATACTTTCTTTGCATCGTACCTGATATGTCTGAGTGCGCCGAGACAATCACCAGAGAATATCACGATATCGTACTCTCGTAGGCTCCGTGCATTCCAGAAAAATCTCCACTTGAGTATCAGATGACGGATACCCTTCGCAAAAACTGGTCCTCCAAGAGGAATCATCCTCCCCTCGAATCCGAGCTCCCGTGGGTCGAAGCTGCCGTCTGAGAAAAATCCAGTTATCAGATCTGCATCGAGAGATTTTGCCATCAGAGTTACGAGTCGCTCCCCTCCTCCACGATAGAGAAACGCATCATGGATGATAGCAATCCTTGGTAGGCTCCTTTCTGAAAGGAGCTGTCCCGAGTCACTCGGGACTGAGGAGTTTTTTGGATTTTGTGCAGGTTCCTTTTTCATGTGAAAAGAATATTGAATAATGAGAGGAAAACAATAGAATCTGCAATATTAAGTACACAACATTATGGCTCTTATCATATTTTTATTCGGCATAGGAATAGTCTTTTTTCATAAGAAAATCAGTCATTTTTTCTACAAAAGAACTTTTCTGTCTCTGATCCAAACAGAACTCGGTATAACTCTATCTATTCTTTCTCTTGGTACTATGTGTCTTGTGCTCTGAATTTTTCTTATCTATACTCAGTGAATACCCTGAATAAATCCCGTAAATGAACCGAAACAAAACTGCATAATGAAGTGAGATACTCTTCTTTGTGAACAAAAATAACTGAAATGCACAAAACTCCTGAACTCTATAACATCTGGAACGAAGAGAAAAAGAAACTAGAACTTCATGAGAAACCTAAAATCACTC
>JAYVLL010000159.1:0-2376 GCA_043759495.1 Candidatus Altimarinota bacterium | reverse complement strand
GACAAATTAATATTATTTATTATGAATTCATCATATCACGAACTTGCAAATGAGGTAGATCTATATCGTTCTCTTTTTCAACTCATCTCTATACATCCTAACGTGAATGGTTGATACAATTGGAAACTTGGTGATAGATGAGAAGAAAAAGAAATATTAATATCCCCTACAGGAGTACGAGAAAAATTATTAAAACCAAAAGAAATTGCAATAATAGCAATAGCACTGTCCGAGTGAAATGAAATGTCCGAACTAGAGAGATTACATTCACAGTGAAAAATAATGGATGCTGGTATAATAACTGTGGATGATATTATAAAAACAACTCAACATCTTATCATGGTAACGCGTAGAGAGCATATAACCAGTAAAAAATTCCTTACAAATGCTACAGAAAATGCAGCAAAAATAACAATGTTGCTGTGAGCCTATGATAAAATTGCAAAACATCTTATAGAGAATCATAATGATATAAATGATCCAGAATATATGATTCTTTTGGGATATGTTATTGCTATTCTAGGATATAGATTTGAGTTCCGTCCATATATGATTAACCATAAACTGATCGATACAAATTGGCTACAGATATACGATTCTATGTTTTCTAATTTTAATGAAAAGAGCAAAGCACACTATGCTGATGAATGATATCATGCACTCTGGGAGATGTTTCGTTCTATTCGCAATGAAATAGAAACTAAAATACTTATCAAAAAAACTAAACAAGATCTCCTAGTTAGTTCTCCAATTACAGCTAAACTCGTTTCATGATTGTTGACAAATATATTTATCCCACAATCTCCCTCGGCTTCGACCCATCTGCAGGACCCACTATTCCCATAGACTCCAGTATATCTACGACACGAGCAGCACGACCATATCCGAGCTTCAGATGTCGTTGGAGCATAGATGTCGAGCACTTGCCTGCTGATCTCACGAGCTCTATAGCTGCCTCGATCACTGCTTTATCCTCGGCTCATGCATCACTCGGATTGTTGGTACTCGATCATTCCCAGTTTGTACTACGATCCCCGTCCACGATAGATGAGTCATATATATCCGCGAGCATGGCTGGATCTATCGTCCGCTTGATGTGATTCACGACTCGCTCGACCTCGTCTGTCTCGATGAGGACTCACTGGATACGAGTGGATGTCATGGCTCCCGTCGGGAAATAGAGCATATCACCACGCCCGAGGAGATCCTCAGCCCCATATGCATCGAGGATGGTGCGAGAGTCTATACCTGATGCCACGGTGAATGCGACTCGAGATGGGACATTGGCCTTGATGAGACCTGTGATGACATCGACAGATGGTCGCTGTGTCGCGAGGATCATATGGAGTCCGACGGCTCGAGCCTTCTGTGCTATTCGTGTGATGGCTTGTTCGACCTCTTTTTTGTTCCCACTCATCATGAGATCCGCGAGCTCATCGATGATGATGACTATCGCTGGCATACGGTCTTTATTGCTCACTTTCGCATTATACTCTTCGAGGTTACGAGCATTGAGTGGCTTGAGTGTCGAGTATCGTCTCTCCATCTCAGCGACTCCCCACTTGAGAGCATTGAGTGCCTTGTCTGGAGAGTTGATCACCGGAGTGAGGAGATGTGGTATCCCATCGTAGACTCCGAGCTCGACTTGCTTGGGATCGACCATGATCATACGGAGCTCTGATGGAGTATTCTTATAGAGGAGAGATAGGATGAATCAGTTCATTCCCACAGATTTTCCACTTCCTGTCTGTCCTGCGATGAGTAGATGCGGCATCTTCGCGAGATCTCCGACGATGAAGTCACCATTGATATCCTTCCCTACTGCGATCGCGAGTTTGGATTTGTGTCTGGTGAATGCGACATCTTCGAGGACTTCTTTGATCCCTACGGTGTCTCGTTTCTCATTTGGTACCTCGATTCCCACGAGTCCGAGTCCTGGGATTGGAGCCTGTATTCGGATAGATTTTGCCTTGAGTGCGAGGGTGAGATCTTTTTTGAGGGCTTCGATCTTGGCTAGTCGGACTCCCTCTGATGGTCGGAGTCGGTACTGGATGACGGTCGGACCAACACACTCGTCCTCCATCTCGACATCGATACCGAACTGGAGGAATGTCCGTTGTATGAGCAATGACTTCTCCTCGATCTCCTCTGGAGAGACGACATTGATATGTTGTATATCATTGAGCAGACGCAGACTCGGGAAGTCCCAAGTCCCGAAATCGACTCCTTTTGCTGGATGATTTGATTCTATTTTCTTCCCTTCTGGAGTTTCGAGGGGGATTTTTTTGGTCAGACCTGATAGGGCGCTCGAGAGGATCGATCTTCCTGAAAGACCTGTTTTTTCTTCTTTTACTGGATTTTTCGCTTTCTGGATGG
>JAYVLL010000158.1:0-5139 GCA_043759495.1 Candidatus Altimarinota bacterium | reverse complement strand
CATCATAATTAATCCCAGTATTATACTCAGCACGTGTACGTGATTTTCCTATCGTATCAGTGAATGATTGTGTATTGATACGGGGGACATAGGTTTTTTTGACTCAGTTGATAGATTCTACTGCTGGTATAGTTGGCGTTCTCCCAATACTTACTGGCTTAATTCCTGTAGTACCGGTTTGTATAGATGAAGTATCACTATTTGGTATCTGTACTGATGATACATATCAAAGGGCTGCAGGATATGCTACTACTGCATCATTACGTGCTGCTGATGCAGCATTTGCATTAATAGAAGATCATCCAATTGAATTAATAATATTTGCTCGTAAGTTTTGTGCTGTACGTGAATCTCATAGCCCAGACGATTCAAGTTTTGCAAGTCTCATTGCATCGGTATTATTTGATGCAGATGATCATGAACTTTTAGATGTACTCGCAGTGGAGCTTGAATTTGACTTTTCTGTGTTAGAAGATAAAACAGAAGATAAACTTGGGGGTGTGAGAGTAGCCATAAATAATATGGTAAAGAATATGAACATATTATATTGAGATTTCATAAAAGACAAAGATATTGTTACCCGATCCGATGAAACCATCAGAGAACGTTTTTATATGTTGCCCATCGAGATTGTATAAAATCATATTTACCTGTACCATTCTGATCGGTGTACCTGAGAAGTGCAGGATTGCAAAACTTATTTGCAACTGCTACATGCCCATATTTGCATCGTACTTCTGACCAAAAGATAATGTCTCCTTCTTCGGGATAATTAAAAGAATTGGGAATAATTCTAACCCATGTACTATCAAAAGGGTTTCCCGTATTCCATCCACTGATAGCAGATCATCCGAATCATCGAATGGGGTAGCCACGTTCTTTACAGTGTAATTTTGCATATGCCACGCACTCTGCTGTTTTCATTCATGGCTCAATATAGTTTTTGCCTTTCCATTTATTGAGTATTTCTTGGTGTTTCATAATTTATAAGATTAAGTAGCAAGGGGATTGGAGTTTTTTTATATCTTCCGCTCGGAGATAACAGTATCCTTTATCTCCCCACGATTCTCACCATGAGTTTTGAATCGTATAGAGATCTCACTGCTTCGAGACAATAGCTATCGAATGAGCTCAGTCTGTATCCCATTCTATAATGTATGGTGGTGAGGAATTCCACTTAGCGTTAGAAAGACCAGAAACGATTGGGAGTCTCTTAATAACAAACGGGATTTGCCATGTACGAATATATTTTATATCTTTAATATATCACTGCTCGATAAACCACCTTCCTGCCTTCTGATTTGTCAGAAGATTATCAGTCTCCTGTAGTTCTTTGATGATCTTGAGATGATCTATAGAGGGCTTCATGATCTTGAGTACCGCTAAAAAGCTATACCCCTTACATTGTCATTGTTGCCCCTGATTGAATATCATTATCTATAGGGGTTAAGTGTTTTTCGATCTATGATATAGGCGACTTCTTCTCGAAGCTTTTGTATGACTGATGCGAGTTGATCCATCTCTTCCCTGAGAAGATCCGCTTCGTGACCATGGAGGTGTCACGCTCTTCTGAGGAGTTGATCATACTCGATCCTTCTTTCCGTGAGCTCTACAAATTTACACATAGACATATTATTTATCAGAATTATGATATATATTATAGTCGAGTACTTGTCATGGTTCTAATTCTCATAGCTCTTCTTGTTTGAGGAGTCTATAGACTTGCTCACGAGTGAGTGGGAATCGTTTATATGGTTTTGGGATTTCTAGCGGATCTCGTGGTTTTTCCATATTATTTTTTAGTGAATTTTCCTTCATCATTTTCGACTGTTTTCTTGAATACCATATTTGCTCAAGAGTGGTATATGATAATTCACTCTGGATCCATGAATGGTATTGCATAGCTTCAATGGATTTTCATCTCATCGAGGACTTCCTGTATCTTATTTGTGCAGAAAGGTCATCGATATAACTCAGGAACGAAAGAGATTATAGATGGGATTTCTCAGCTTCATCTATAGAAAAAAAGAGAGAGCATTTTTTCTTTGGCTCAATATCATCGTTGGATGCCACTTCACCACCACTCACCATAGTGGTATCATTCTCATAGTTTTTTGAGCTCTTCACTATTTTCAAAAACCCATCTTGCGAAACCATAATTATCCTTTTCGGGTGTGATAATTTGATTTCGTGATTGAGCTGTCACGTTTCATTCAGAATCGATCACGATGCACGCATTTGTGCCATCGAGCTTTTCTGTGATGACCATCTCTTTAGAGAGTCGTGGTATTGATGGGAATGCATTGAATTCCATATTATGTATAGGTTTGAAGTAGACGATCTTTGAGCTTCTGGATCTCTTCGGTATGGATATGGAAACGAAATCATCGAGACTGACAAGATTTATCTTCTCCGCATACTTCTTGTGTCTTTCCCTGTATATTCTTGATCACATTTTCTATACGTGCTTCACAGTCCTTTATTCCTACACCTTCTTTTTGGCATACGGCGACAGTGTATTTATACAGGATTTCGAGTGAAGTGGCATCCATTAGAGAGATTGTAATATGCTTTGTACTTCTTCTGCGTGAGCTTCTATGATCTGTTTTACTGTCTTCTCGGAGAGCTCTATACAGTGATAGGTTGCTATCCCGTGTGCAATAGCAAGATCCTGCCTTCCATATTGTACCGATCGAGTCCCGTCTGTATGTGTGATGAGTGTTGCTTCCATTACAAGGAGTTTACAAGTAGAGGACGAAGGAGCCCAAAAATAAAAGCCCATAGTAAGAATGCATTTACTTGTGAGAGTAAATATCATGCAATGAGCCATTTCACTTTTGCTTTCCAGTAAAAGGTTTTGGAATATAGGATACGTTTGAGTTCAAGTAGCAAAAGATTATCTTACGGATAGTACGGATTACTCCGCTCTGTCTTTCCAGAAGTCTGAACAAGACTATTATATTTCTTTTTCAGGACCATGCAAATTTTTATTCCAAACATACCAAGATCATAGTCTAAGCCCTCTGTATAAAACAAGCGCTTTATATTTATTTACCTGGCATGCAATGAGCGCATCATAAAATATCCAGTCTGACTTTGATAAAGAATACTTTCTTGTATAAAAACAGTGATCATGAACAAGTGAGGATATTATAGTATCTGACTCCATAGGATGTGCAAACCACCAGAAAATTCTGGGTATACTCATTCCATTAAATACGAATCCTGCTGGCACAGTAATTATATCTGGACTCCCCTTATATCCTATATGGTATGTAAAATCTTCGAGAAGTATCCAGTTTCCGAGATGATCGAGGGGAGCAATCGCTACTCGCTGAAAGATGCCATCTCTAAGAGTAAGTGTAGCTTGCATAGTTATCCATAATTTTATTAAAGTTTGGTTCACCGTTTGCCCAGTCAATCTTCGTATTCGTTCCAGATCAACTGACTCTAAATATAGACCATACAGGTAATGATCGTACTGATCATGCCTTCGCAGTGCCGATATACTTAGTCGTGCCAATAATCTCGATCTCTGTTCGAGCGGCATTATCAATCTGGGATGACATAAAGTTTTGAGTGCTCATATTATAATGGTATAGAAATAGATCATTTGTTCAGAATCACATCTCATTTTTTGACGGTATTTGCCAGTTGTGTCGCTTGTTCTATAGTAAGCCCTCCGCTACTTGAGAGGAACTGCACTCATCCGTTCACATTATCAACCACTACGCCCTCCGAACTTGTAACAAATGCACTGAGTGAAGCGTTTACATCTCCAGCAGTTCTTCTCTGTATTCTCCACTTATCAGAGAGAAATAGATAGTTACCTCATGACGAGAGGAAGATCGAACATTCTCATCGAATCGTCAGCCATATCATCCCCGCATTCGTAACGAGAGCCGTTTCAGTCATATCGAACGCTTGTTGTGCCGATACTTCACCATCTCATATCCTTATATTCGCCTGTGTTGTTCCTGTGAATGCTATTGTTGCGAGGAGTGAGTTGCTCGCCTGATACATGATTGTTCCGTTCGGATTGAACTTCTGTGGTGTACTTGCTGAGATACTGAACTGTCACCCTGTAGCAGGTGTGAATGTCCCGACCTGATAGGTATATCATGGCTTCTTGATCACATATTTCCATGTTCCTGTAGAGGTATTCGGAATCCATAGAGCGTATGATCCTGTTATAGTCTGATAATCCTTCTGTACTGCCGTATTGTTCTCTATATATACACTATGCCCTGCGAGTCATAGGATATTCAGTATTGATGACGAACCGATTGAATCGGTATAGAGCGAGTTTGTAGTCGCTCCATTGAGAAAGGTTACAGTTCCAGTTGTGATAAGCGATCCACTATACGTAGATCACTTTGTGAGGGTAGAGGTCTTGATCGTGATAGTTGGTGCCGTATACGAGAATACACTACCAGCAGTAGCATTGAGACTCAGACTGAGTGATCATAAAGTAATTCATAATCCATTCTTATTAACAAGGCGTGCAAGTTTTATTCCTACATTTGTAGTTTGATAATATGCGGAATAATCATAGAGCATATCGAAACTATCTATAGTAGTATATGCAACTACAGTTGCTACTGTAGCCTGAGTGATTCATAGGTCTGCATCAAGAATTGCGAGTACAGCAATATTGCCTCAAGTGGACGGCGTAAATGTTCACGTGATAAGATTAGAGCCATACTTAGCTATTTTATATGTCCATGTACCAGTCAGAACATTCGATAGGAAGTAGTTATATGTTCCCGTGACACTCGCTTGATAATCCTTCTGTACTCCGCTACCATCTTCGAGGTATACCGCGTGTCCTGAGAGTCCTGAGATGTTGAGGTATCCAGTCTTTCCATTCGATGCGGTGATGATCGGTGTACTCGTCGATGTTCCTGTTATTGTCAGAGTACCAGTAGTCGTGATATTCGCTGTTCCTGTGAGGTTTGCATTCGTCAGGACGATATTGAAAGTCGAGGTGTAGTTGATCGAGTCAGTCGTCACGAGAGGGATATTATAGTCCATGTTGTAGACTTGAGCTCCCCACCACTGAGCGTATGCATAGAGTTCATCTTTCGTACGATTCTGAGTCATCGTGATTGTATTCGTTGCTCCGTCTATTGCGATACC
>JAYVLL010000157.1:0-5243 GCA_043759495.1 Candidatus Altimarinota bacterium | reverse complement strand
ACCCACTGGAATGGTGATATGAAGAGGATTCTCATATCAAGTGCAACTCATGATAATATCTATGATTTTCCTGAAGTAGAAAAATCGATCAATACATTCATTCCTAAAACTTAAATTCTATTCTTCAACTCACTTTCTATGCGACGATCACTCTTCTCACTTCTCGGACTTATGGCTCTCTGGAGTCTCTTCTATGCAGGATTCAAGTATTTTTTCTGGTGAGTCTATGAGCATGATGCCTTCGCTCCGACACTCGAACAGATATCAGGATATGTGCTCATCGGGAGCATGATCGCGTATGTGATCGGATGACCTCTCTATGCCCGATATAGTGAGCGGATCATGCTCTTCATCGCACTCGGAGTTGGGATATTTTTCTTCCTTTCGGCAGCATTTCTCCCTCGCATAACTCCGATTTTTTTCGATATCTCTATGGCAGGACTCGGACTCGCCTATAGCCTCTATGTGATCGGAAAAAATACCCTTATCGGGCGTGAGATATCGACTTCGAACCTCGGAAGCTCCACCGTGGGTGCATTCACGACGATTACCTTTATCGTCTTTCTGATTATCGGAACCATTTCTGGTGCAAAAATAGGGGAGACTCCATCATTTTTCATTATCGGAGTTGGGTATTTTATCTTCCTACTCTTGGCGGCTTGAGTAGATCTCATCTATACGAATACACGCAGAGAGATGAATGTATTTCACTTTTCCTGGGAACTCTATAGACGACTCTTTCTCCGATATGGGATATTCATGATCGGGCTCGCATGTTTCTGGCAGATCTCGGTCGAAACCTCTCAGGTAGCGATCAACTATTCGAAAGAATTTTTCCATACTTCGAATGCGACTTCTTCACTCCTCCTCCTCTTCTCATCGGTCGGGGCAATTCTCGGGAATATCCTCTCCGTGAAGATCTCGAGATGGAGACTCACATCATTCCTCATCATGACGGGATGCTTCATCATTGTCGTTTTCTGATTCTCGACATTTCTGAGCCTGGCAGAGAGATTCGAACTCTATTCCATCGTTCAGGGACTTGCTTTTGTCATCGGATTTTTCTTCGGATGAGCCGTAAATCTCGGAGAGTCACACTTCTATGCCCTCCTCGGTGAAGATCCCGATAAGGATCACACCTCAGCATTCTATGGATTCACTCTCTCACTCGTCGGTGCTATCATGATGTTCGCTTCAGAAAAGATCCTCCATACAGGTTCATACGCTGGTATCTCGATCTTTCTCTGAGTGCTGGCGCTCGTAGCGATGTACGGAGGGTGGAAGGGGATTCGTAGTAAGTAGGTTATAGCAGATAGGAGATAGAGAGGTAAACGTCATTTCGACAGAGCGAAGCGACGAGAAATCTTCTTTTGATATCATCTTCTCTGGTCTCCGTCATGCTGATAAAGGAAACATCTGCCCGAGAATTCGAATGAGGCAGATCCTTCACTTCGTTCAGAGCCTGTCCTGAGTAAAACGAAGGAATGACAAAACAAAAAACCAGCCGCGCACCTGAGAAGGTGGCGGCGAGCGAGGGATGGGCTTACCTTCTTTTTCTGTACTGCCACAGCATTGCCCCCAAAGAGATCAGCGATCCAATGAGAGCAACTGTCCCTAAAAAATATGAGCCTTGCCATAAAAGCCATGGCCCTATTGGAAGCCCCAACAGAATAAAAAAAACGATTATGGTAGTCTTCATTGAAGTACCTCATCCCATCCGCTCACTTCGGACAGGAAAGTATTGAGTGCAGCGAATTTCGCTGGTGAGCACTTCCCGCACGATAATGGCGGACTCTACTACGCTATCACTCTCTCTCTCTCTCTTGTCAAATATTGAGTGGATTTTTCGTCATTTTCTGTATAATTCTGTCTATGGAGAAGAAAAAAATAAAAAATCTTGCTTTTATCGATGGACAGAATCTCTACATGGGGACAGGATTTTCCGTAGACTTCAAGAAGATGAGAGTATATCTCAGAGATAAATATTATATTGAGAAAGCATATTATTTTGTCGGTTTTAGATGACAAGAAAATAATCTCTATGAGAATCTACAGGACGCTTGATTTATTCTTGTTTTTAATGAAAAAGCTGAATGACTTAAAAGTAATAAGAAGGGCAACATTGATGTCACTTTGGTGTTCTATGCGATGAGAAAATATATCGAAAATGAGTTCGATAAAATGCTTCTGATATCTGGTGATGGCGACTATAAGATTATGGTTGATTATTTTATCGAGCAGCATCGCTTTCTGAGGATACTCGCACCCAATATGAAATACTGTTCGAGTCTTTATAAAAAATGATCTAATTTTCCTCATGAATATATCTCTTCCATAGCTGATATCAGAAATGTCATAGAGTATACAAAATTACCATAAAAAAAGGGTCCCCGAAGCACTAACACTTTTGAGGACACACTTTCCAATGTGGATACCCCACAAATATATCAGGAAATCCTATAATTGCAAATTTTTCTTCCATTATGCCACTCATACCCATCGATAACATCATAACCTATAAAGAACGATGAATGCTTGGTTCTGAAGATATCTATCGTGTCTCGGCCCTCTGGGTAACCAATTCTCAGGGTGAGATCCTGATTGCTCAGCGACATCGGTCCAAGAAGCACCACCCACTTCTCTGGTGACCTGCAGTGTGTGGAACCGTCGAAAAGGGTGAAACCTACCTCGAAAATATCATCAAGGAAACTGAAGAAGAGATCGGAATCAGATCTATACTTCCCGCCACATGACCCAAGACCCAGACGAAATCAGGATATCTCCACTTTACTCAGTGGTTCACGATCACTCTTGATCTTCCATTGACTGCATTTACACCTCAAGCTGATGAAATTGAAACAATCAAATGGATTTCTTCAGAATCTCTCAGTAAAGAATTTAGAGATACTCCAGAGAATTTCGTCCCATCATTTTCCTTGATTCTTCCATTGTTTCTCTAATCTCAGATTTTAACTATTAATTTTGAATCAATATGATCCTCGCATCTGAAATCCGCCAAAAATACCTCGACTTCTTCCAAAGTAAAGATCATGCGATCATCCCATCGGCACCACTCGTGCCTGAGAATGATCCATCCGTTCTCTTCAATACTGCAGGGATGCAGCCGCTTGTGCCATATCTCCTCTGAGAACCGCATCCGCTCGGAAAGCGTCTCGCCGATGTACAGAAGTGTGTGCGAACAGGGGATATCGATGATGTCGGTGATGATACGCATCTGACCTTTTTCGAAATGCTCGGGAACTGGTCGCTCGGTGACTATTTCAAAAAAGAATCGATCGCGATGAGTTGGGAATTCCTCACTTCGAAATCATGGCTCGCTCTCGATCCTGAGATGATATCGGTCACGGTATTTGCGTGAGATGAGAATGCTCCACTCGATACCGAATCCATAGAAATCTGGAAAAACGTCTGGAAAATGAATGGGCTCGATTTCGGTGATGAAAGGATCGCTCGACTACCGGCTGAGGATAACTGGTGGGCAGCTGGTCCGACATGACCGTGCTGACCTGATACCGAGATATTCTACTGGATGGGAGAAGGGAAGCCGCCACGAGGATCGAATAAATGAACTGATTCGAAAATGTGGATGGAAATCTGGAACAATGTCTTCATGCAGTACAATCGTCTCGATGCCAATACTCTCGAAAATCTCCCTGCTCAGTGTGTCGATACAGGTATGGGTGTAGAAAGGTGTACTGTCACGCTGAATGGTATGAAGAGTGTTTATGAGACGGATTGTTTTGCTTCAGTTCTTCTGAAGATCAGATCCATCGTGGGGAATGATAACTACACTGAGAGAAGTGCACGTATCATAGCAGATCACCTGCGTACTGCGACACATATGATCGCCGACGGTGTCACACCGAAGAACATCGACCAGGGATATATCCTCCGACGTCTCATCCGTCGTGCGATCCGTGAAGCCTACAAGATGGGGTATGAGCAACCATTTACCGCTGAGATTGCCCAGATGTATATAGAACAATTCTCAGAAATTTATGCGAGTGTTCGGGACAATGCAGAGAAGATAAAAAATGAACTGAGTATCGAAGAAGGGAAGTTTAGTAAGACTCTCAAAGATGGAGTTCGTGAATTTGAGAAGATTGTGAATGGATTTAAGATTGCATTCGAGCGAAGTGGTCAGAAAGTGACTCAGATTTCAGGAGGTAAGGCATTTACCCTTTTCGATACCTATGGATTTCCGATAGAGATGACACTCGAACTCGCGAAAGAATCAGGATTGACGATCGATATGGAGTGATTTGCCGCGGCTTTTGAGAAACACCAGGATCTCTCTCGTACCGCTGCAGCAGGGAAGTTCAAGTGAGGACTCGCAGATGATGGGACTGAGACAACTGCACTTCACTCTGCATGTCACCTCATGCTTGAGGGGCTTCGTCAAATACTGGGCACACATGTCTATCAGGCAGGATCCAATATCACGGCTGAACGACTCAGATTCGACTTCACTCATCCTGAGAAGATGACTCCAGAGCAGATGGCGAAAGTAGAAAAGTTTGTCAATACAGGTATATCCTCGAATCTCACCGTCACGATTACGAATATGGATAAGAAAGAAGCTCAGATACAGTGAGTTTCAGGATCATTTTGGGAGAAGTATCCTGATATCGTGAAGGTCTACTCTATGGTAGGAGACGATGGTATCGTATACTCTCGTGAACTCTGTGGTGGCCCACATGTCGAACACTCGAAGGAGATGGGGCGATTCCGCATCATCAAGGAAGAATCCAGTAGTGCAGGAGTGAGGAGGATCAAGGCGGTCTTGGAGAAATAAGTAGTTTTCGAATTTTAACATTAACTTACCTATATTTATGAAAAAATACTTACTTTATCTAATCATTTTCTGTGGTTTAGTTTTATTTATCTTTATTCTCCCCATTATTTTATATTTTCTCAATGTACCTTACGAATGATATATTCCTATGTTTGTGACATCAGATAATAGTACAACGATCAATATAGATGGATGGAATGACTATACTATAAAGGATATTTCTATAAAAATTCCTCCTCGGGAAATGAGTGTGAATGGGACAAGACAATGAAAATTATGAGCATCAGCTTGATGATTAGATATAATGAATCGACCGACCGCCTCCTTTTCCTTAAGTAGTTCTTTTGTAGGAGATCCTAATATTTTGATCGAAATTATATCTTTTTATAAACCAGCGTTTCCAAATGAACGTGATTATCGTGAGTAT
>JAYVLL010000156.1:0-4853 GCA_043759495.1 Candidatus Altimarinota bacterium | reverse complement strand
TCGATGAGCATCATGCCATCAGGAATGAGCTTGATTTTCGCATGTCACTCCATGATGAGTGTGAATATCTCCTGATAGGCATGAAAACGAGGATCAGATATATACTCGAACATGAGATCTCGCAGTCGATAGAGGAGTTGCTCGAAGAGTCCACGTGCATCGACATGCCCTGTGCGGAATCTTTCGAGAATATCGAGGATCTTCGGGACATCTGATGTCCTCATATATTCGATGATATCATCGATGAGAGTATCCTCTACGAGCGCGAGGGTATACCGAACATGCTCGACACTCACTGATCCATCGATCGTATTTTGTTCGAGGAGCGTGAGTGCATCTCGGAGTCATCCTCGTGCGACCCGTGCGATGAGATCCAGAGCTTCGTTTTCCGCTATGATTTTCTCTTCTTTGCAGACGAACTCGAGTCGAATCACTATATCTTCTTTTGTGATCTTCCTGAAATCGAATCTGAGAGTTCTGGATCGTATCGTCTCAGGAACCTTCTCGATCTCAGTTGTCGCGAGGATGAACTTCACATGGCTTGGTGGTTCTTCGAGTGTTTTTAGAAGTGCATTGAATGCTCAGGTCGAGAGCATATGCACCTCATCGATGATATAGACCTTATATTTTCCCTGATTGGGTTCGAATCGGGATTTTTCGATAAGGTCTCGGACATTTTCGACGCCATTATTGCTCGCACCATCGATCTCGATACAGTCGAGCATGGATCCAGAGTCGAAAGCGATACAGTTCGCGCATGTATGACAAGGATTCCCATCCTGGAGATTTGTACAGTTGACTCACTCGGCGAGGATACGGGCACTCGTCGTCTTTCCCGTTCCGCGAGATCCATGGAAGAGATAGGCATGATTGACTCGGTCAGATTTCAGGCTATTTCTGAGGATAGTTGTGATGTAATCTTGTCCGATGACGCTGTCCCAGTCATGAGGACGATAGGTTGTATAGAGAGACACGTGCTTCGCAAATGAAAAACTAAAAGTGAAAAACTAAAAGTACTATATGAAAAAGAAGACAAAATACAAAAAAATCCCATCCATTACTGAATGAGTATTTCTTACTACAACTCTTATTTTCCACTTTCGACCTCTTCTATGGTTTCATCGAGGAACTGACTCACGAAGGAGCGGGTGACGATGAGGATTCCCATACCGATGAAGAGCGATGCAAATGCACTGAGATTCGAGTGATCAGGAAAGAGATAATGATCTGCGAGGTTCCAGATTCCTCTCCAGAAGAGGATGATCGCAGCACCGACGAAGAATGCCTCAATCCGTTTTTCCCAGATTTCCAGAAGAGTATACCGACGACGAAAAAAATGAAAGGTATGAATCGACTGTATGAAGTTCGATATTTGCTCGAGGAATCCTTCTCTTTTATGGAGCCGTTCGAAAAACCCTGCATTCGCCAGTGGATACTCCTGAACTTGTCGAGTCATCCATGATTGTGCGTGATTGAGTTTTCCCTTAAGCGTACTGATTTCCTCGAGGAGTTCCTCCTCTCTTTGAGTCATACTGGATATATTAGCTTCCTCTAGCGTAACACAAATGTATTTTTTTTGCAAAAAAAGACGAATTTTGTATATTGGGAGAGATTTTAGTCGTTAGGTCTTAGGTCTTAGGGATTTCTCTAAGTTCTAAGCTCTAAAATCTAAATATTCTCAATAATGATCGATATCAAAATCCTTCGCACCAATCCTGATCTCGTGCGAAAAGCACTCCATGATAAAGTGACCAAATGAGTCGATCTCGATGAGGTTCTTCATTTTGATCTTCGGCGCACCGTACTTAAGCAAGACCTCGATATTTTTCGTGCAAGACGAAATGAGCTCTCAGCATCTATGGGAAAAGGGAAACCAGAACCTCATATTCTCGAAGAAGCTAAGGAGATGAAGATAAAAATCCAACAACTTGAGCCAGAGTATGAAGAGGCCGAAGCAGAATTCCTCGCCCTCTATAAAAAGATCCCGAATATCCCAACTGCAGATACTCCTATCGGACTCACCGAAGAGGAGAATGTCATGGTGAAACAATGGGGGAAAATCAGAGAATTCGACTTTCCTATCCGCAATCATGCAGAGATCGCAGCTATCCGAGGCTGGATCGATAAGGAACGAGCAGCCAATGTCGCAGGATCACGATTCGCCTACCTGAAGGGTGATCTCGTGAAGCTCCAATTTGCCCTGATCCAGTGGGTGATGGATACACTCGGAGATTCATCTGTCCTAGATAAAGTTATTGCTGAGAATAATCTCACAGTCTCGAATAAACCATTCGTCCCCGTGCTTCCTCCGTACATGATCAAGACCGCTCCATATGACGCCATGGACAGACTCGAACCACGAGAAGAGCGCTATAAGATCGAGGGGCAAGATCTCTGGCTCCAGTGAAGTGCCGAGCATGTCCTCGGTTCTATGCACGCTGGAGAGATATTCGCCGAAGCTGATATGCCGGTCCGTTATCTTGGCTATGCGACGTCATTTCGTGGTGAAGCGGGTACCTATGGGAAAGATATGGAAGGGATCATCCGTATGCACCAGTTCGATAAGCTCGAGATGGAGTCGTTCTCGACTGCCGAGACCTCTCATGACGAGCACCTCCTCTTTGCAGGAATCCAGGAGTATCTCATGCAATCTCTCGAGATCCCGTATCAGAAACTGCAGAAATGCACTTTCGATATCGGCAAACCGAATGCAAAATGATCAGATATCGAGGCGTGGCTCCCAGGACAGGATAAATACCGTGAGACCCATACCGCTGACTATATGACCGACTATCAGGCACGTCGCCTCCAGACGCGTGTCCGCAGAATGAGCGGGGAAGTGGAGCTCATCCATACCAACGATGCAACGGCATTCGCCTGTGGACGCGCACTGGTCGCGATTCTAGAGAACTATCAGAATGCCGATGCGACCATCACTGTCCCGAAAGTGCTCAGGAATTATATGGGAGGGAAGGAGAGGATCTAGCTTTTTACCCAATTCTTTATGAAAAAATATCTTTTCTCACTCCTTTTTATACTTCTGCTTTCGTCCTGTGGACAAGTGAGTCAACAGACATCTCCTCCACTTCCTTCTGTACCGATTCCTGCTCCAGTTCCATTACCATCAGTAGCAAATTCTGTGAGTTCTGAGGCAGATTTTCATGCGAAGATCAATACAATCAATCTTTCTGATGCTGAGTCTGATAAAATAGTAAGACAACTTCTCACAAAGAGAAATGTTGAATCTCAGAATACTGGATTACTTGTACAGTGAGAATGGAGAGTCGTCTATAATCCTCCGGGATATCCAGATAAATATGACTCTATCACCGTTACGATATCAGGGAAGACGTATACGTTTCCATGAGTCTACTGAAAGGAAGAGCGAGCTCGGTATCTCAAAAATATATGAGCATGAAATGGATGTGTATCATACAATGGTGAGATCAATCATGGTAATTGCATGAGTGGAGTTCGTATTTTTAAGAGTTTTGATTCTCTTTCTCCAAGTGGAAAATATCTCATCTACTCAGAACTGAGTATAGGCTGAGGAGCTTCATATATCGTAGATCTACAATCTGGACAATTGCAGCTGAGGACTGATTTTATAAGCTTGATTCAATGGATTTCCGATGATTGACTGATATATTACACTCCGCAATCAGGATGACAACCTGAGCAATATGGACTTTTTATCACACGAAAATGAAATTTTTCTGAGAAACAAAAAATAGCAGATGATAGACGGGCAATATCTTTATCTGTAGATGATTCCTATGTTTATCTTCTCGAGGAAGATATGGATTATACCCTCAGAATCTTTGATCGAGCAAATTATAAAGAAGTGTACACGAGAATTGTGAAAAAGTAGCATGTTCTTCCTCTCTCATTCTCATCGCAATTTCACTACTTCCCTCATCGAATCTCTGAAATAAGTTGCACTATATTTAGTTTGAGATATAATTCAAACTAAATACTATTTACTAGTTTATTTCAGATATGACTAACATAATACGCCGAGAGAAATACATAAAAAAAATCATCCCATTTGTCGGGAAAGATGTCATAAAAATACTCGTCTGACAACGTCGTGTTTGAAAGAGCTCTATCATGCGTGATCTCATGAGCTATATCCAGACGGATAGATGAGTGAGTGATGCAGAAATCTGCTATATAAACAAAGAAGATATGAGCTGGGATCATATCCGTACATATACAGATCTCTATGAGGCAATTCGGGGATTTCGATATATTTTCATCGATGAGATACAAGAAATCTCCGAGTGGGAGCGTGCGATACGGAGTCTCCAGACAGAGGGATGACATGATATCTCTATCACAGGCTCCAACGCTGCCATGCTCTCATGAGAACTCTCGACGGTACTCGCTGGACGATATGTATCTTTTGAGATATTTCCGCTCACGTACTCTGAGTTTCTGGATTTTTCTCGATTCCCTGATTCAGGAAGAGACATCGGATGACTCCAGAGATGAGACTCATTTTCGAAGTATATGAGATACGGAGGACTTCCGTATATCCATCGTCTCGGATCAGACGATGAGAGCATCCTCTCATATCAGAGAGATGTCGTCGATACCATAGTCCTGCGTGATATCATCATGCGCAATCATATCCGTAATACCGTATTTTTTCATCGTCTGATGACCTACCTGGCACATGAGATCGGACATATATTCTCTGCCAAAAAAATCAGCGACTATCTCAAGAAGGAAAAGGTATCCCTCGCCAGTGCTACTATCATGGAATATTTGGGATTTTCTGCTGATGCCAATCTCCTCGTGCGTGCTGACAGATATGATATCAAGGGAAAGCGTATTTTTGAGACAAAACA
>JAYVLL010000155.1:0-2045 GCA_043759495.1 Candidatus Altimarinota bacterium | reverse complement strand
CTTCCCTGATCATGATAAATCGCCCCGAGAGTCGATGCCTCTGGAGCTCATGATACTGCAGGAGAAGAAGCTGGGAGCTCTGTTTTCTTCGCCATGAATATGTAATGTTAGAAATTAGGTTTTAGATTATAGGTTTTAGATTTTAGGTCTTAGGCAGAGTCTTTGGATGGAGAATCTGTATCTATTGCCTATGAGCTATTCCCTACTCTCTATAAGCTGAACTTCCGCAATATATCGACTCGTTCGGATCATGACAAGACCGCAGAACTCCTGAGCAGATATTGACGAAAACAAGGGTGTTCGACGTGGAATACACGAAAAACTGCCCTCACAAATGGTATTACTCAATCGAAGCTTGTGAGTGCGATGGGGGAAGTATATGGAAAAAGGAGGAAATGCAAGTTTTTTCTACTCAATATCTAATATCAACAAAAAAATTGCAATTTTACTTATGAAATGATAATATTTAACTATATTTAGTTTACTTCATACTTATGAAATTTAAAAATATAAAAGTTATTCTAATTATTTTAGTAACCCTCATTATCAGCGCTTGCTCAGATGAACCAGTTGTAAGATTTGATACCAGGAATTGGAAAATATTTAACCAAGAAGATTATTATATGTTAATGCCAAACGACTGGACTGGTACTTCACAAGAGAGTTACAAAGAATCAATAGCAAATGATTCCTCTATACCAAACGACTGGAAAATGAAATTAATAAAACTATTTTGAGCAGATTTCTATTTAGAATGACCCCAAGATGGTGATAATAGATGACCATATGTAGTACTTAATATTCAGAGAAATGAATATAATTGAGGTGAAATTGACTGGTCTGATTCAGTAAAGTATGTGAAAAGGGATTTTGAACTCGACCCAAACTGAAAAATGATTCGGGCTGAGAAACAATCTTACAACTGAAAAGATTATATCTATACTGAATTCAAGACAAAATGAAAAAAATCAAAAGAATTGATTCATTTCATATCATACACATATTTAACACCTGGAAAAAGTTATGTTTTAGGTTTTTGAGTACCAGAAAGCATTTTTTCCTCTGAGTACCGAAATTTGTGAGAAACGATACTTGGAACATTTAGTCTAAAGAAATAACAGCCAATCAGGAATACTGTATGCCTATAGCTCACACTCTCTTCCTCATCCTCCTCTCGATCTATTCGCTCAAGTTCTTCTCCTTCTGAGTACTCGACTATGAATTGATGGATTTCCTTCACAATATCAATCTCGGATTCCATGAGGGAGGACACCTCATCATGATTCCCTTCTGATATTTTCTCCACATACTCGGTGGAAGTCTCTTTCAGTGCCTGACACCACTTATTTTTGCTGGATATTTCTACTACAAAGAACAGGCACAATTCTCAGCTGCGATCTGTCTCTGGTGGATGGGAGAGAATTTTACTGATGTGGCGATCTATATCGCTGATGCTCGGTGCAAAATCCAGAAACTGAAGAGAAACAAAAAATGGATTTCATAAATAGGACAAGATTCCATCATAAGGCCGGAATGACAGAAATCGCATATTGCAGAGACCCATTTAGTCACTCATCTTACTCTCGATAGATGCTCACTCTCACACCGAAAGAACTCGCTTCCCTCCTCGAAAAATCACCCGAGAGGATTGACCTCATCGATGTCCGCAGGACAGAGGAATATGTGGAAATCCATATTCCCACAGCGCGAAATATCCCCCTCCATCTCCTCCACCTTCGGATGAATGAGATCGATACAACGAGGCAAGTCATCTTTATCTGCCGAAGTGGGGCTCGATCTGGTCAAGCGTGCTTGCTCGCAGCAACCGAAGGGATCAAGTGCTATAATCTCTCAGGTGGGATGATCGATTTCGAGACTGAATTCCCGACGAAGGTCGTACACGGAGAGAAGAAGAAACTCTTCTGATTATTTTAGTTCCCCTATCTCTATCCCCTATCTCTATCCCCTATCTCTATCCCCTATCTCTATCCCCTATCTCTATCCCCTATCTCTATCCCCTATCTCTATCCCCTATCCCCTATCTC
>JAYVLL010000154.1:0-3958 GCA_043759495.1 Candidatus Altimarinota bacterium | reverse complement strand
CTCGCAGTCGCGATGTTCCTCCGAAGACCATACCTACGAAAACAATCCCTATCACTTATTGTGCAAAAGATCCGAAGATTCGTTTTTTCATGTATCACTATATCCGTGATGATGATCCTCGCGATACGAAGATCACACACGATCTCTCCATCCCACCGAGCGTATTCGATGGGCAAATGAATGTGATCGAGAAACTCGCACAGAGCGGGAGTATTACTCTCATGAAGGGAGACGATTTTATGAATACTCTCAAGAATGGCTGTTATCCGAGTGAGCATATCTGGATCTTCACCGATGATGATGGGTGGAGTGATAGTTATAGTGAACTCATGCCCATAGCAGCGAATCATGGTATTCCATTTTTTTTCGGCGTGATCGGGAATAGGATCGACCAGCATGGATTCATTACCAGTGGTGAAGTCAGAGCGCTCGCAGATAATCCCCTCTTCACGATCAGTTCGCACTCACTCACCCATGATGACGAGTCGAAAATGTCCGTCGAAAAAGAACAGGAAGAAATGTGTGAATCGAAGAAGCTCCTCGAAAACATCACAGGAAGATCGATCCACACCTACATCTATCCGAGTGGACGGATGAATGCCAGTGGAAGCACAGAGAATCTCAGAACATGTGGATATACCCTCGCATGGACGACGAGCTTCGGAAAAGATTTCGATATACACGATCCTCACCTATCAGAGATCAATCGTATCCGTGTCGGAAGAGATGATGGGGAGGAATTCTTCGCGAAATATATCACGAGAGACTAGTCCTGCAGGAGGATATCGACTCATTCGAGATCGATAAATACATCGAGGAGCTGATAATATGGAGTCATCTCATCACTTTCCTCATATCAGAGCTCAAGTGTATATTTGAGTCTCCTCCGTTCATAGATGATGATCTGTTCGAGTGGCATCTCTCGGAGAACATCCGCGAGCGCATCGAGATTGCGCGAATACAGCGGGGTCGTATCTACGATCGATGACTCTACGAGTATATAAATATCATCGATCGAATTGATCTGTTCAGCATGGATATGGAGGATAATAGACATGCGGATATCATAGAGAATAATTTGCATTTTGCAAAATAAATATATAATCCACTCGTCCAAGTATCACGTGAAATGTGGGAGTTCCTACGGTTTTCCTGGTCAGAGAGCCAAAAAAGAACGATTGGACCAAATTTATTTTTTCACGTTTTTTATTATGTCTACAGTTCATGGAAAGAAGTATAACCAAGCGGTTGCACTCGTCGAAAAAGAACGAAACTATACCGTCGATGAAGCAGTAGAGCTCCTCGAACGTACGAATACGGTCAAGTTTGACCCGACGATCGAGATGCATTTCAATCTCGGAATCGATCCTCGTCAGGCTGATCAACTCGTTCGTTCTACACTCTCACTTCCTCACGGAACAGGGAAGATGAAGAAGATCGGTGCCTTCACCGATCTCGGAAATGAAGCAGAACTCAAGGCACTCGGTGTCACTGTCGCAGGAAACGAAGATCTCATCGACTCAGTCCTCCAGGGACATGTCGACTTCGAGATCGCTATCGCGACAACTGGTATGATGAAGAAGATGGGTAAAGTCGCGAAAGTCCTCGGACCAAAGGGTCTCATGCCAAATCCAAAGGCTGGAACGGTCGGTGATGATCTCATCGCGATCGCGAAGGAGCTCATGGCTGGGCGATTCGAGTTCAAGAACGATAAGCAAGGAAATGTCCACTCGATCGCAGGGAAGCTCTCATTCGGATCCAAGAAGCTCAAGGAAAATATAGAATTCTTCGTGAAGACCGTGAAGGCTGCTCGCCCAACGGGACTCAAGGGAAGTGCTGCATTCATCCAGAGTGTCTATGTCTGCAATGCTATGGGTCCTGGTATCAAGCTCGATATTAGCGGGATCTAAAAACTCCTTTATGAAAGGAGCTGGCACGAAGTGACTGAGGATTTTCCTCGTCATTCCTGAGAAGGCAGGAATCTAGTACCTTTGTCATTTCGAGCGATGGTTACCTCCTCCCTAAGATAGGGAGGATCAAGGAGGGTGTGCCGTGTCGAGAAATCTCTATCCTCTTCAGAAATGAAGGGGATTTTTTGGCAAAAAGGCTCGAAAATTTGCAAAAAAAAAAAAACAATGGTACTCTGGAAAAGTCATTTACTTTTAACTCTACATATATGGCAACAAATTTCGAAAATAGTGCTCGGGAAGACAAAAAGTCTCCGAATGAGGATGTATCTACATTTTCTCGGGTTGATCTTTCTATTCTCAACAAAAAAAGAGGTGGCCTCTACGGAGCAGAACCAACTGACTATGACAAAAGTAAGAATTTCTTCGATCAATTCTCCGCATCACTCGCTCCGATGAGAGAAAAAATTGAACTCGCCGGGAAAGTCGATCCAGAAAAAAGAAAAGCACGAGGTAATGTAAATCTCACTGTTACAGAGGATGGATTTATGAATTTATCGAGCTGGGGCATGCAAACATCATTTTCATTCTATGAGAATAAAACCCAGGATCGATTCGCTCTCTGATATGACAATAAACGCTTTCCTGTATCATCATATGAACATGCAGCTCAGGTAATGAATCTCACAAATTCGATCGCACATGCCTCGAGAAATGCCTTGGATGCATATGGAAATAAATCATTTTTCCTTTTATCACAAGATGCCGCTCCAGTAAAAGTGGAAGGTAATTCCATAATTTTTAAAGGTACAGTCAATAATGTTGTACTCTATACGGGTACATGATCATTTCTCCCCGATGAATTTGCCCAGGCTATAGCAAACCGTGTAAATAGGTACCTGAACACAGTGCAAAACGCCAAGGATCAAGACTCGAAAACTAAATAAGTTTCTGAAATCAGTATCGTGAACAAATAGCTACTACATCTCATTGACCACTTCATACTTGAGATTCGTATTCCCTACCCATGCGAACCCTACGATATTTTCTATACCGCGAGCAGAGAGTTTCTGCGCTGTCTCATAGAGCGTCGCACCAGACCCGACGAAGTCATCGATGAGCAAAATATTTTATAGTAAACAGTATAGAGTAAAGTGTTTACAGTAAAGTTAATACAAAGTAGGTGAACTATGCCAATATTTCCCTATTCGTAATTGATCTATTGGCTCATTGACTATCCCCCACCCCCCGAAATGCCGAAAGGAGTGTAATATTATTGGCCTATTCTATATCGTCACTCCGACTCGATCGATATGGTCCTGAAGTTCTTTCGGAGCATTTTTGTAGTCGACGATATCGACTTTATAGAGAAACGGAGCTTCGTAAGTGAGCATATTCCAGATTTCTGACTTTTCTCTGCGAGAAACTGGTCATTCGTATGCGATATCGATATCAGATCATGACGTATAGTTTCACTTTGCTCGAGAGCCAAAAACTCTCACCCGAGACACGCTTTTGATATTTCAAAAAGTAGATCGGATAAAATCAATATCAGCATCTCGAAGTCAGAGACTATGTCAGTTCGTCCAATTTAGCATACAATTTATTGATTTCTGGAAGATATATATCACGTATTTTTTTGAATACTTCTATTGCATCTTGATGATCATACTCATGTGTAGAACTATTTCTATCTGCAAGCATATCGAGCCAGAGATAGCCTCCATCAGAAATGAGCTGATGTGATACTGCTGTAGCGAGAATATCTCGCGTGAATCCGAGGGACTCTAACTCACCTTGAGCAATCATATAATCTCGAAGAGTTTTCCATGAAAGCTCAAAAACAAGATCGAAAACATGGATCCATCCTGCTAACATTACAGGGTTTTGTTCATTCGTTTGGACTCCTTTGATCGTATTCAGTATTTCCTTAGCTTTTGTAAGATTTGCGAATCTTTGCTTCCACCGGATGTCGAGATTATTATGATTCATGTGGTACAGTATATTCATAATTATGAATTTTCAATTTTTATTTCTCACTAGCCCCTCCC
>JAYVLL010000153.1:0-19047 GCA_043759495.1 Candidatus Altimarinota bacterium | reverse complement strand
GGGTAAGAGTTGTGGTGTGCTCATGAGAATATATAGTTGGGTAAATAATAAGAGTGATATTTCCTTATTATTCTATTCCACAGTTAGGATTTTGAGAGAAATACATAGATTATTTTTGTAGAGTTTTTTGAGATCATTGTAGAGTTTTTTCTACACTCCCTGTATTTTGGATCAGCGTCTCCATTATTGTGAGTGCTTCTTCGAGTTGTCGATCATAGAGATTTTTGTAGTCTTCATCCTTCATAGATATGATAAAGTCTGGTATGATACCATTTGCGTCGATACCTCGATCTTTTGGAGTATACCATTTTCCTATAGTGAGCTTCAGCATACTTCCATCAGACATACTGAATGGTATTTGTACTGATCATTTTCCATATGTTTTCTCTCCTATCAGGATGGCTCTCTTATGATCCTGGAGTGCTCCTGCGACGATCTCAGAGGCAGATGCTGAGAGTCCATTTACGAGCATGATAATCGGTATCGTTGTATGTGGTTTTCGATATCATTTTGTATAGAGTGTCTCGGTTTTCCTCGGATCATTTTCTCGAGTGATAACAGCCTTGAGATCCTGTGGAAGTATGATCGATAATATCTCTACAGCACTTTCGAGGAATCATCCGGGATTATTTCGAAAGTCGAGAATTATTCACCGAGATCAGGATGCAGTAAGTGCCTGGAATGATTTTTCGAATTCATCTACAGTATGGGATCCGAAATATCACACTTCGAGATATCCTATACCTCCTGTCAGTGTTTTTTCCTGGGTCGATGGAACCAGGACTCGATCTCGAATAATCTCAGTAGTCAGCTCTGTATTCTCTTCACCTCGAAGATATTTGACGGTGATTTTGGTTCATTTTGGTCAGCGAATCCTATCCACCGCTTGTTCTGTCGAGAGTCCTGTGAGTCGTGTGGTATCGACAGATAAGAGGATATCACCGTTTTTGAGTCATCCTTTTTCTGCAGGAGAATTTTTGAGTATTTTTTGTATCTTGATTCATTTTGGATGTTCATCGATAACGGCTCATATTCATTCGAAGTCTCCTTGGAGCGTATCTTTGAATTCTTTGGCTTCTTTCTGAGGGAAGTATGAACTGTGTTTGTCTCAGAGAGATCAGACGAGTGAAGAGATAAAATTATTCTCCATTTCTATTTTTGTTTTTTCAGAAAAGTGATAAAATTTCGTAGCAATAAGGTCTTTTGCCTCTTCTATTTTCTGTGATTCGAACATATTTTCTCAGCTATTTCTCACGTCACTCCCCGTGGAATGAGAGGAAAATATCATTGGAGTCTTTCCATTATCCACTGTTATAGGTGATTGCCCTATAGAGTAACCGAAGAAAATACCTGAAAAAAAGAGGAAAAAGAGGGAAATATTTTTTTGGAGAGAATACATGTGAAAAAGTGGAAGAATTTGTACCGACAAAAAGTATATAGTTTTCGATAATAAAATCCATTCGAAAAAACAAATCAATATATTTTACTTTTTCACATGTATTTATATGTCTAAAAATACTATAAATCCTCTCTATATTCACTCTATTATTCTTTTTTAGAATTTTGATTGTTAAAAACAAAATATTCTTTTTTTCTTATACTTCTACCAATTATATTCATAATTTCTATTAGTACTTACTACTATATATAATATATATAAAATAGAATTCTAAAAGCATTTGTAAAAAGGTAAAAAGGATATACAATTCTTCTACAAAAAAACAGTTTTATGGATTTTCCTGTACTCCATTCTCGAAAAGAAAAAGAAATATTTCTCAAAGAGATAATTAAAATACTCCATGTTTCTGAAACAGAAAAAGAAATATATACTATTTGTCTCGAAATACTCGAAGAGGATGCTTTCCAGATTTTCTATATCAAAATACTCCAACAAGTGACACTCGATAAAAATACAGAGAAGAATATACAACAAGAACCCTTCAATCTTATCCTGTAGAAATTATGCAATACCAGGCTACCTGTACAAAATGAAATCAAAAACTCACCCTCTCTATTCAAGCCAATACAATTGATGAGGCAAGGAATATTCTTCATGGGCAAGGATATTCTATAATGGATATTATAGAACTGAATAGAACTGATACAGGAAATGTAAATTTCTTTTTTTTTGATGCGAGTATGAGTGGGCTTATAAAGACAGGAAAAATCCAATCTGATGATATTTTTAAGGCCTATCGAAAACTCACAGAAGATCTCTGATATACCATCATCTATATCTATACCACAGAGGGTATGGATGAAGATCAGAAAAAAATAATAACTGCAAAAGTAAAAGACGGATATGAACTCTATCGACAAAGTCTCTGAATAGATGGATGATCACAAAAACAAAAAACAGAAAAAGAAGCTGATCTCGTCGGTATATCTCCACAAATACTCAAAGAAATAGAACACTATACAGATATTATCGACTCTACTGTAGAAAAAATACAAAATCTATTTCTCAAATACCACAATACACTCACCACCGAGAAACGTCTCGAACTCGAGAATATAGAAATGAATCTGGTACAAGCAAAATGATTATCGAATATCTGAAGACTAAAAAATATCGTAGAACAAGCTCTTACCCTTATATGAGCACTCGAAACCCAACTCGTCCAAGGATGAATGGAAGGGGAAAAAAGAAAACTTCTCAATGAGACAAATAATCTCCTCAAACAAATCGGATCTTCTGAACGACTCGATACAACATCAGAAAATGATATTACCAAGAAAATCACTCATTTTTTCGAAAATCTCCAGAAAAAAGATGCACCAATTATAGAAGAGCAAAAAAAGAAAGTAGATACAAATTCATTTGTCTATTATCGAAATCTCCGAGAATTAAATATATATACAGCAAATCTCAAGGCCACGAATAAAAAAATATTTTTAGCACTTATTACATTTAAATTCAAAGATCTCAAAAGATTATTTCTCAAAAAAAAACTCCTTATACAAAATATAACTATTATCGATAACCGGATACATAATCGGAATATATCGTATACAAAAGTAGTAAAATGAGCAGAATATTATTTCGATATACTTTTTTTATTTTTTAGAAAAATATCAGATATTCTTCTCTATACACTTTTTTTCTATACTATCGCGTATATGATACTCCATGTACTCGATACATTTCATATTATACTTCTTATTACAGAACCACGTTTTTTTTACTATATATGATTGATTGCTGGAGCCACTCTTTCATTTTCATTCATGCGTTCTCCTATCTCTATAGCTGTTATGTCTGCTATATTTGTACTCGAGTTTATTTTCATCACATGGAATTTTTAGGCTATGTATAGTATTATTATCACTATCCACATACTTTTCATATTCCTCTGTCATCTTCTTGGATTTCGTTTTCTCGAGGGTATTTTTCTCGTTCTTTGTTTATTTTTCTTATTTTATTTTTCGCCATTATTCTTCTTTGAAAAGAGTACACAAAAATGAAATACACCATTATTTTCACTGAATACTTTTCTTCAAAAACTATCCCCGAAAGAATCAGTATTTCTCCCACTTTCCCTCCTCTATATCGCCATTTACTGATTTATTATATCATCAGTAGATATTTTTGAATCATTTTTCATCATCCATACCCTCATCACTATCGCTATTTTTCTTATTATATTTGGTTATATTCTGAGTTTTGAGTGGAAAAATGATATCTTCTTTGAAATATTCGGATATCACATATATGTCACCTTTTTTACAGGTATAATTTTTCTTTTTCTTACTTTTTTCTGAATTATTCCTCCTTCACCATTCTATTTTCTCTTGGGAATTATTGGGAGTATTGCCTGAGTTTTTTTTCTGACGCATATACAGAAAATATCGCAGATGTACATTCCATTTTTCCTCACCAATATACTCACCACACTTTTTCTCTTCTTTCGATATCTTCTCGAAGTACCATCACTCGATCTCTGGATCACACTTTCGATCCCTACGGCTATTCTATTTTTCGAATATTTTCCGAAGATTTCCATCTATACACCATATACGCTTATCATCCGTTTTTTCTCTTTATCGATCGTACTTATATCTCTTCCAGTCCTCCTCTATACGATATTTCTCGATATCACACTTCCATTCATTCTCATAATGAGTAGTATTTTATTTCTCTTGTCGGTACACGTACGATTTTCGAATTATATATCATATTGAGTCTGACTGATATTGATATTTTTTCTCTATTCTGTTTTCTTTATATCCCTTCTTTCTACGAATTCCCTTCTTTCAGTGTTGATGTTTATATTTTTCTTACCATTTCTCCTGATTTCACTGACATTTTTCTGGGAAGAACGCTATGAATATGATTTCATAATACTCCACTATTGTTCGATCTTTTTTAGCGGTATTTATTCGATTTATTCTCTTTTTTTCATATGATGGTGATGAGGACTTCTTTTTATGATATCATCATGTATATTTTGAATCGCGGTATTATTCTTCCTTTCCTATTTCCGGTTCAAAAAATTCTAATTCCCTATCCATCATATTCATGCGCTCACCTATCATACTTCATACTTCACTGAAAGATATACAATATACCACACTCCTTCTCGAAATCATCGATAAAAAATCGATAGAATATTATCGTGATCTTGGCTTTAGTTCAGTACTCCTCGATATCTTCGCAAAAAATCTCGAAAAAAAAGAAGATATACGTGAGAAAGTGATGTATTTTTATGAATCATGTTTTGGATCTGAGAAAGTGGTCGTATTTTTTCCAAAAGCAAATACCCTCATGGATGATCGATGTACATCGATGCAAAAAATCGATATAAACCTGCTATATATCCCCGTAGGAGAGTTTTCAGACGCACTCGAGGCCTACACCCTATCCACCTATACTTATGATGTATTTCTCTCAAAAAAAGAGAAAAAAAATCGAGGTATTTTCCTCCCAGAAAAACAGAAAAAGAAAGCTGAAGAACAGATGATTCTTCTCACGGCGATCACCCGAGCTCGTGACCTTATCAATCTCCCCCCGACAGATTCACGTCCAGAAGAGATCGTGAAACATATACAATCCTATCCATGGAAACACTTCCAGATCACGGTGATCGATCAGAAGTGACTCCAGAAAATCGGATGCAACCTCCTCCTCGCAGTCGGTTCAGGGAGTGATTATCCACCGTATATGGTGATCCTCGAGCGCATCCATGGAAAAAATCTCGATACCTATGCACTGATAGGAAAAGGAGTGACATTCGACGCTGGAGGACTCCAGATAAAGCCTGATACTGCTATGCTCGATATGAAGTGTGATATGTCAGGAGCAGCAGGAATGCTCTGAGTGGCTGAGTATCTCGATACGTTCGATGACCTTCCTTGCAATATCGTTATCGGACTCGGCATCACAGAAAATGTGATCAATGGGAAGGCATTCAAACCACTGGATATCTATAAGGCATACAATGGCACAACCGTCGAAATCCATCATACTGATGCAGAGTGACGACTCGTCCTCGCGGATGTGATGTCCTATGTCGAGAAGAATTATACACCAGAACACATCATCACTATGGCGACACTCACAGGCGCTTGTCTCTATGCGCTCGGTCATGATATCGCGGGCATCATGGGAGATGATGAGGCAGTGATCCAATCACTCATGGATACGAAGAGTCCATATGAAGCCGTGTGGAGACTTCCGATGAATGATAAACTCAAAAAATCACTCAAAACAGATATAGCAGATTTAAAAAATGTCGCACGTTCCGAGAAGGCGGGATCGTCAGTTGGATGAGCATTTCTTTCATATTTCCAATGAAAGGCAAAACTCACACATCTCGATATAGCAGGTCCAGCATATCGCGAGACGGTATATGGATATATGCCAAAATGAGCGACGGGTTGGTGAGTGAAAATCCTCTCAGAGTATTTCCGATCACTGGAAAAAAATCATAAGCAGTAGTATGCAGATTCTCCAGCAACTCGCATCTATATTTTTTGATTCCGATCATCCCAATATCGAGAGAGTTGAGATACAAGAATTGGGACAACATTATCGAGAAGAAATCCATCCCCTCTTTCTCGATCAGATATGGGTCGCAAGTGCATATATCTATACGAGAGATATACTCGAAAGATATAAGTATCACTCAGAACGGGAGTATATAGAACCACTTTCTCGATACCTCATCGCTCTCGCTGAGCATGCGGATATACGAGTCGAAGAGAGTTCGGACTGGATTATCGTGCCAGTTCCTATGCACTGGAGTCGATATATCCTCCGTGGATTCGATCATATATGACTCCTTTCAGAGCAGGTTTCTCGCGCGACAGGGATACCGACACTCCATGCTCTGAGGACTTCCTTTCGATTTCGACAGTCGAAACTTTCCCGGAGTTCTCGTCTTGCAAATAAAAAAAATGCTTTTAGAATGAATAGTGGTATTTCTCTCCACTGAAAAAAAATCATCCTCATCGATGATGTGATCTCTTCAGGATCTACCGCAAATGCCTGTGCAGAAGTCCTCAGACTCGCAGGAGCAGAAAAAGTCATCGGCTGGTTCATCGCATCTAATAACTAAAAATATGTCAGAAACAATAGAGATTATCGGCGCCAAAACACACAATCTCAAAAATATCAGTGTGAGCATCCCAAAGAATGCCCTCGTGGTCATGACGGGAGTATCAGGTTCTGGGAAATCTTCACTGGCATTCGATACACTCTATGCCGAGGGACAGAAGCGATATCTCGAGAGCCTCTCGACCTATGCACGGATGATCGTATCTGATGGATCAAATGAAACTCGAGTCGATGAGATCCGTGGACTTTCGCCAACGATCGCCATCAATCAAAAAACGGTGTCGAACAATCCACGATCAACAGTCGGGACGATCACAGAGATATATGACTATTATAGACTCCTCTACACTACTATAGGGAAAGTATACTGTCCGAATCACCCTCATGTCCTCCTCAAGAAACACACCATGAGAGATGTTGTCGAAGTAATGTCGAAGTATGTCGAAGGTGAGAAAATCCATATCATCATTCCTATCGATCCTCTTCGATGATTTTCGACACTCTCGGAAGTATCACAATACATCACTGATATGGGATTTGTACGCTTCCAGATAGGAGATACCATATATTCCGTGGCTGATGATTTCGCAGGGATGACCTATCCAGGAGAGGGATATATCATCATAGATCGACTCGTGGTAAAAAAATCTGACGAAGAACTCCCAGTATTCGAAACTCGATTCAAAGATTCTGTGAGTCTCGGATTCAATAAGTGAGAAGGAAAAATGAGTCTGTATAGTCTCGATACACAGGAAAGAGTGGATTTTTTCGAAGATGCATCGTGCCCGCTCTGTAATTTCTCTATCGAGAATCTCACTATTTCCAATTTTTCATTTAACTCGCATCATGGGGCATGTCCAGATTGCCATGGTCTCGGGAGTTATACAACATTTCGAGAAGAAGATGTCGTCAATCCTCGACTCTCATTGGCTGAGTGAGCGCTCTTACCATGGAGTGCACATCCGTATTATACTGCTGTACTCGAGTCCATGTGTCAAAAAAGTTCTATAAAGATCGACATCATGTATGGCGATCTGTCGAAGAAAGATCGTGAGAAGGTACTCTTCGGTGTTCCATGAACCTTCGAACTGAACTATGTCGGAAAGTTCGAAGAAGGGAAAACCCATAAGGCAAAATACGAGTGACTCATCCCGAATCTCGAGAGACGATATCGTGAGTCTGATATGGGCACAGATACTTTTTTTAAACGTATTGCTTCATTTGCCACAGAGCAAACCTGTCGAACGTGTCATGGATATAGACTCAAGGTCGAGTACCTCTCAGTCCTCGTTGGTGGGAGAAATATTGGCGAACTATCATCACTCTCTGTCGAACAATCGAGAACTTTTTTCTCTGAACTCCTCTTTACCCGAGAAGAGAAAATCATCGTCGAAACTATTCTCAAAAACATCGTAGAAAGACTCGAATTTCTCGCATGAGTCGGACTCGAATATGTGACACTTGGACGGAGGGCCAATACACTCTCATGATGAGAATCTCAGCGTATACGACTCGCGACACAGATCGGAACACGCCTCGAGGGGATTATCTATGTGCTCGATGAGCCATCGATCTGACTCCATCCTCGGGACAATGAGATGCTCATAAAGAATCTGAAACGTCTCGCTCAGATCGGAAATAGTGTGATCGTGGTGGAGCACGATGAGGATATCATGCATGAGAGTGACTATATCATCGATATCGGTCCGAGAGCATGAATACACTGATGAGAGATCATATTCTCATGAACCTATGCAGAACTCATCAAGGATCCTCTATCTGAAACTGGGCAATATCTGTCAGGAAAAAAGAAGGTAGAACGTAGGCAATTCGTCACGAGCAAACCGACAGAGTTCATCTCGATACTCTGAGCTGAGGAGAATAATCTCAAAAATATAAATGTCCGTATTCCCCTCTGTTGTCTCACAACTGTGACGGGTGTCTCTGGTTCAGGAAAATCATCACTGATCATCGATATACTGTCGAATAAGATACTCGAGCACTTCCATGGAAGTGCTGTCAATGTCTGAAAACATCGAGCGATCGAGGGACTCGAGTATATCGACAAGGCTATCATCATCGATCAGTCACCTATCGGCAAGACACCACATTCCAATATCGCCACATATACAGGAGTGTTTACCTATATCCGTGAAGTATTTGCATCTTCCCATGATGCACAGAAGCGTGGATATGGTCCAGGAAGATTCTCGTTCAATACGAAGTGAGGTCGATGTGAGCTCTGTGAATGATCAGGGATAAAAAAAATAGAGATGCACTTCCTACCAGATGTGCATGTCGAATGTGAGTCGTGCGCAGGATCTCGTTATAATACAGAGACGCTCGATGTGAAATTCAAGTGAAAGAACATCGCTGATATTCTCGCCATGACGATAGAAGAAGCATTATGATTTTTCGTAGCATTTCCTCGAATCGCACGTGTACTCGATGTGCTCCAGGATGTCGGTCTCGGCTATATCACACTCGGACAATCGGCACCGACCCTCTCGGGTGGTGAGGCTCAACGAATCAAGCTCGCATTCGATCTCGCCAAGAGATCGACAGGAAAGACACTCTATATCCTCGATGAACCGACAACGTGACTGCATTTCTCAGATGTCCAGAAACTCCTCGATATCCTCGATAGACTCGTTCAGAAGGGAAATAGTGTCCTCGTCATCGAGCATAATCTCGACATTATCGCCAATAGTGATGCTATCATCGACATATGACCTGTTGGTGGCGATCTCTGAGGAGAACTCATATTTGCCTGACCACGAGAAAAGCTCCTCAGTGTCGAAGAATCACATACTGCAAGGGCACTGAGAAAGTACCTCGATAATCGAAAAAAGTAGTTCTACCGCCCATTTTCCTATGAAACTACCATGTGGCATAGCAAGGCCGATGGTCTACTGTTAGCTAGAGAGATTTCTGTATTTCTCAGTTAGCGTGGCCCAGAATTCTGTTATTTGTGGTAATTTTGTCATCATACTTATAGCATAGTTGAAAATAGTGCGAGATAATTAAGAAAAGGACCAGTCATACCTGTGCTCAGTATATTTTTCTTCTCCAATCAATACTTCCATCTGAGTAGTATATTCTCCGCCCATTTTTTCATAGAATTTCTGTGCAGGATTATCAGCAAGTACCCATAGATACATTGATTTCGATCAGAGAGATTTCAGATGGATTATAGCAGTCCGAAAAAGATCTCTTCATATACCTTTTTACTGATATTTTTCTCATACATAGATGGATGATATTGTACTATCGTATCATTCCAGTGTATCGGACTTTCCACATGTTGCGAATCATACAATATTATCTCAATCGAGAACAACGAAGACCTTCTGAGTTGAATCAGACAGTATTTTCCCCCATTTATCCACACGTTTAGAGATATTTAAACCATCAAGGTACTCATCTGAGATAATCCCACGATAAGTTGACTGCCAAGTTCTTACTTGTACGGAAGCTATACCATAAGCGTCACTATATATTCATTCCCGTATGGCAATATTCATAATGCAATTGTGAGGTTAGTGCCCCATCCTGAGCATATCCTCATGTACACTATTCGCAGCGAGACACCCCTCTGCGGCTGACATGATAGTCTGACGGAACTTATTCGAATTGGTCGTCACATCTCCGGCTGCATAGAGTCACCTTACGGTTGTCTCTTGGCGCTTGTCGACGATGAGGCATCCCTCGGCATCCTTATCTGGAGACATGCTGTCGATGATCTTCGTAAATGGTGTCGATCCTATGGCGACGAATACTCCATCGAGGGGGAGGATACTGTCATCGTGTAACCGAAGTCCCGTGACTCACATCACGCTTCAGAGAACTTCCCTTGCTTGGGTATTCATGTGGATGACGATGTTTTTTTTCGTCGTCGCTTTCTCGACCCATACATCTTCTGCACGGATACGATCAGATCTGACGAGTATATGAACCTCTTTGCAGATCTCTGCGAGGTAGAGAGCCTCTGTGATGGCAGTGTTTCCTGCTCAGACAACGGCGACCGTGAGTCACTTGTAGAAATTCCCATCACAGGTAGCACAGTAGGAAACTCATTGACCATAATACTCCATCTCGCCAGGAACTCAGAGTTTTTTGTACTCATTTCCTGTGGCGAGGATGATGCGTTTCGCCTCATAGGTATCTCACTTCTGTGTCGTGAGGACGAATCTATCTTCGCCAACCTTCGACACTTCTTCGACACGATCTTGGATGATTGTCGATCCTGCATTTTCAGCATGTTTGGCGAAGTTATCCATGATTTCTCATCCTGGAGCAGAGAGGACACCAGGCCAATTCTCGACACAGTGAGAGGTAGCGAGAGCTCCACCAGGAAGTTCGCCGATGACGATGTTGTCGATCTTGTATCGGCTGGCATACATGCCTGCGGGGAGTCCTGCAGATCCGGCGCCGATAATGATCAGGTCGTGTACTATCGAATGGTCCGACATAATAAATATGAGTTATGAATATAGTGAGAATAGTTCTCATTATATGAAATGATGGAAATTTGCAAGGAAAAATACAGAGACTCTATACACGAGTATCATGCGATTTCCGGTATTCTTGGATCACATTATTGATCCTTCGCGCATTCTCGATCGGATCAGGGGCAAACCGTATGACCATATTCGAGGTCTCACTCGCTGTATGGATATGGACATCTCAGAATCAGAATATCGTCTGGAATATTCCAGCTGTATGCGCGTTCACTTCCTGCACACGATCGAGAGAACACTCGGTCACTGTACGAGACAGTGCTGATATCTGGTCGATCCCGATCACTCGACTCTCGGTGATGATAAAGAGATCGAGCTCGTCATTGATCCAGCCGAGAAGGATAAATGTCAAAAATATAATCCAATAAAGAGAGAGTCATCCCCAATAGAGTCCACTTCCAAAAAGCTCAATAATCGGAGTCTGATATCGAAGGAGCACCCAGGAAGATATAAAAAGTGCGATAAAATAGAGAAAATGAAACACGAGAATGATCCAATGACGGTGCAATGTCAGGATTATTTTTTCATTGTCTCTCAGGAGTGAGACGTGTTCTTTTTTGATCATGTGATATGCGGTTCTTTGAGATAAATAGGAACAAGCACAGATATAGTTGGAAGTTGTGTAAATACGGTTTCTATTTCCCTCCAGTCTTCTCTATATTCTATGTAGTTTTTATCTTCTGTAAAATCAATTTTCTCACCATATCATATATAGGTTCCATGTCTGAGCTGGTCCTTATGCATGAGTACGATCTCACCACTTCCGGATCGTGTGATATACTCTTCTCTATTCGCCTGAAGGAGGGGGATTCCATCTTCTATGAGTTCAAAAAAATGACATCACTTCACCTTGATTCAGAGACTCAGTACCAGTGTCGAGAGTGTCAGTGTGACGATGCGCATACGAGTGAATGGTCATGGTCAGACGATACACCATATTTGCTCTGGTTTTTCTGAATCCATCATCTCGAGGAGGATCTCAGGAAATGTATCAAAATCGTTTCATATCGTGAGGTGTACTTCTCGTAAGAGGAGCGATCATTCGACACAAGAGAGGGTTATATGTTTTTTGATGGGATTGATGTAGAGTATTCGCATGGGTTTTTTTAGTTTCATCTATAAGAAAGAGCCTCGAGTATATGAGGAACTTCGACATGTGTCGATCCATCGATATCCGCTATGGTACGAGCAACTCGGAGGATCCTATAGAACACTCGTGTCGAGAGATGAAGTTTCTCTGTCGAAGTAATGGCGATCTTCTTCGCATCTTCCTGTATGGATGCGTATTTGTCTATGTCGACGTTCGACATTTCGGCATTTCGATGGAGCTTGGTTCATGAGAATCGTTCTTGCTGGATATGGCGAGTATGCTCGACTTTTTTTCTGAGCATCTCCGTTGTTTCCGTTGCATCTTTTTTTCAGAGTTCTCATGCTTTGATACGCGGAACCTGGATAAAGAGATCAATACGGTCAAGGATCGGTCATGAGAGACGAGATCGGTATTTCTCGATAGCGTGTGAACTGCAGATACACTCCTTTTCCGGGTCTCCCATGAATCCACATGGACAGGGATTCATCGCACCGATGAGGGAGAAACGCGCAGGATATCGACACGTCATATTCACCCGGTTGATCGTGATCTCTCCATCTTCGAGAGGTTGTCTGAGGGTTTCGAGGAGGGACTTATCGAACTCGAGGAATTCATCGAGAAAGAGGACTCACTTATGCGCGAGGGATATCTCACCAGGCCTCGCATCTCGCCCGCCACCGATGATCGATGCCTCACTCGCAGTGTGGTGGATGATGCGAAATGGTCGCTCTGTGACCAGTGGCATCTCCTTCGAAAGGAGCCCAGCAACAGAATATATCCTCGAGAGCTCGATCTGTTCCTCACTCTCCATCGATGGGAGGATTCCCGCGAGTGCCTTCGCAAGCATAGTTTTTCCTGATCCTGGTGGTCACTGCATCAGGATATTGTGTCATCACGCAGCTGCGATGAGAAGTGCTCTCTTCGCCTGTTCTTGCCCATGGATACTCGAGAAGTCTACAGTCATATGTGTCCGTGGAATGCTCTGGATATCGAGATGCGGACTCGCTATGATCGGCCGTTCACCGAGGAGCATCTCGACCAGTTCCGAGAGGGTCGTGACTCCTATGATATCGATCCCCGGTATCACAGAAGCCTCTGCTATATTCACCGTGGGAAGAAATATCCGCTTCATTCCCATCTCACGAGCGAGTATCGTTGCAGGGAGTGCTCACTGAATACCGCGTATATTCCCATCGAGTGCGAGCTCACCGAGAAAGAGTGAATCCAAAAGGATCGGGGCATCGAAAGCATAGTCTTTTCCGAGAATACCGAGTGCTATCGGGAGATCGTAGATCGGTCATTTCTTCTTGAGATCTGCTGGAGCGAGATTGACTGTGATCCGACTCCCACCAGGGAAACTATAGCCACTATTTTTTATCGCGCTCCGTACACGTTCTCGGCTCTCTTGTATGGCAGTATCTCAGAGTCAGACTACCATAAACTGTCCTATACCCATGACGACATCGACTTCTACTTCTATGATGTTTCCCTGGACGCCATAGATCGATGCAGAGAAGAGTTTTTGCATGGTGAGAAGTGTAAATATTCCAACCATGGTAATGATGAATTTCTAAAAAACAAAGGTTTTCCATATTTTCCCTTGTTGTAAAGTGAAAATATGTCCGAATATTTGGTGATGTTCTTCTTTTTTGGTACTATAGTACCGTGATTTCTCAACTCTTCCAGTCTCGATATGTGCGAGCAAGATCCGTAATTTTTGGAGCTATAGTTTTTTTCCTCTCGAATACTGCTGTATCTGCTATTTCTGTGCGTCCTGCAACGCCATCAGAAAAGGAATCTGTAGGCATTATGGATACTATTTCTACGACATTTGGCATTATTTTTTCGAATGTATGGTATGTCTGTATGTTCATCATCATCTCCTGGATGATACTGAAGATCGTGCGACTGATCTATGAGATCCTCATGGCGAACCGTCTCGTATATCTGAAGGTGACTCTTCCACGTGCAGATTCCAAACTCGACAAAGAAAAAGAAACAAAAAAAGACTTCAAAGAAAAAGTAGGAATTATGTCGGTCTTCTATAAGAGTATCCATAATCTCACACAATCGAGTGCGATGGATACGATCATGAATGTCATATTTCGACATGCGAAAATATCGCTCGAGATCATGTATCATGATGGCATGGTTCATTTCTATATCGTAGGATACCAGGAACATATCTCGCTCGTCATACAGCAGATCACCTCGAACTATCCTGATGCAGAAGTGAAAGTGATCGATAAGAAGAACTTTCCCGAGATCAAGCCACTTGGCTATACGCTCCAGGCTGCAACCGTCTGAAAACGTACAGACGATGTTTTCCCGATCAAGATGTATAAATATTTCGAAGATGATCCACTTTCGACATTTACGAATAATTTTGGTTCTCTCAAAAAAACAGATGTCGCAACGATACAATTTGTCACCAAGCCACTCGGGCAGGGATGGAATAATAAGGCAAAGAAGGCCGCTGGCCTCATCGCAAAATGACAGTACAAAAAAGGATTCAAATCATGACTCTTTCTCACGATCATCAAGTGAATCCTCTCCCCGATCTCATGGCTCCTCTATCGGTTTATCAAAAATGAAGAAGATCCATCAGGGTCAAATGCCCCATGAGCCTCATCAGGTGACTCGTATAAGATATTCAATCAGGCGGAAACGGAGTCACAGAAGATGATGGGAGAGAGCGCAGGACAGCCAGGATTCGAGTGTTCGATACGTATCCTCATCGCATCTGATACTGGCTCCTCAGCGAAAAATGCCCTCGGAAGCCTCGTTGCCGCGACCAATGTGTTTACTGACGAATACAACAATCAACTCGATAATCCACAGATGATCGAAGATCCACTGCGCTTTTTTTTCACGCCGATTCGGTATTTCGCCTATCAGTATCGTCTCATCGGAGTGCTCCAGAGTATCAGTCGTTTCTCCTGTGATGAGATGTCGACGATGTACCACTTTCCAGATATCAACTACAATAAATCTCCTATCATTTCCTGGCTCGAATATAAGATGCTCACGCCTCCTTCGAATCTGAAATTTCCAAAAACTCCCCTCATACTCAAGGATTATAAACGTGATGCAGAGGGAAATATCTATACGCAGGATGGATCACTTCTCAGAGTCGATGCGAATAAGAACCTCTACCGTGATGAACAGAAAAATATGCAACTTCTCAGTGGCCTGACGGTTACCGTTGCAACTGAGTGAGAAAATATCGGTCGACCGATCGATGAGGGTAAGATCCCTGTCCAGATCGACCAGCAGCGAATGCTCCAAGGATTCCCGCTCTACAAGGACGGTGTACTCATGGGCTGGAATGAATATCGAAACAAGAAAACACCGATCTACTTCATGAAAAAAGATCGAGGACGTCATCACTATATCATCGGTAAGTCAGGATGAGGAAAGTCCGTATTTATCGGATATCTTGCCAGACAAGACCTCTGGAACAATGATGGTCTCTGTGTGATCGATCCCCATGGTGATCTCGTCGAAGATATCATCGCATTTACCCCGAAGGAGCGAGCGAAGGATATGATCATATTCGATCCAGCGGATTATGATCGACCTATGGGCCTCAATATGCTCGATCTCATCGCTACCGAGCCGAACCTGAGACTCATCGAAAAAGATCGGGCAGCACTCGACGCGACGTCGATATTTATCAAGATGTATGGAGATGAAGTCTTCGGGCCTCGTATACAGCACTACTTCCGTAATGGTTGCCTCACACTCATGGATGACGAAGAAGAGGGTGGGACGCTTATCGATGTGCCACGACTCTTTGTCGATGAGGCATTTATGAAGTATAAATCCTCGAAGATCAAAAATGTGATGGTAAAAGCATTTTGGGAACATGAATATGCCCAGACAGGAGATCGTGAAAAACAGGAGATGATTCCATTTTTCTCAGCGAAATTCGGACCATTTATCACGAATACGACGATGCGAAATATTATCGGTCAGACAAAATCAGCATTCAATCTCCGGCGTATTATGGATGATCAGAAGGTCCTCATGGTCAATCTCTCGAAGTGACGGATTGGCGATCTCAACGCCCAACTCCTCGGTCTGATCATGGTCTCGAAGATCAATATGGCAGCCATGTCTCGAGCGGATATGCCAGAAGATCAACGAAAGGACTTCTACCTCTATGTCGATGAATTCCAAAATTTTGCCACTGACACGTTCGGAGAAATCCTCTCAGAAGCTCGAAAATACCGCCTCGCTCTGATCATGGCGCACCAATTTATCGCACAGATTGGCGGAACGGGAGATAAGCAAGGGAAGTGAGGAAAGCCGTCAATCAAGGATGCGGTCTTCGGAAATGCGGGTACGATCATGTCGTTCAAAGTGGGTGCTGAAGATGCGGAATACCTCGAAAAGGAATATGCACCTCTCCTCTCCCAGCAAGATATCATCGGTATCGCGAACTTCACTACCTATTGCAAGCTCAATATCGATAATGCGACCACTCGACCATTCGACCTCAAGACCATCTGGGATAATACCTACAAAAACGCTGAAGTTTCGAAAATTATCAAAGAATACTCACGGAAGATGTACGGAAGAAAAAAAGAATATGTCGACATGGAAATAGAGGCTCGCATGGGTATCGTTCGTGAAGAAGCACCAGTATCAGGATCAAGTGAAGAAATACCCGCAGTTACGCAATAAGCATATAATACCTATCCAATGCTACACACTATCCTCCCCATCATTGTCTGATTTCTTGTCCTGATCGATTTCTTGTTATTGATCGGGTTCTGAGGATCTACGTTCATGGCATCATTTGTGCAGAGTGCACCATTTTTCTTCTCTATTCTCATCGTGATCCAGCTCCCCATACTCTATGCAATCGTCCATCTCGCGTATATAGGTCCTATCCAGAAGCTGAATCAGAGCATAGCCCGTTTCTATACAGGCACTGATGATGAGCCAGATATCAAGGCAAAAGCATGGAGTAAGTGAATGACGAATATTATTAGCTTTTTCGTCAAAAGTCTCCAGATTCTCCGAGTGTTCAAGCAGGAACTCCGAGATGGCCGAAAGCTCCGTTCCGAAGTGGAAATCGCGAGTGAAATACAGAGGCACGTGATCGCGAGTGAAGATACAGTCATACCATCTCTCGAAATCGCACTGGCGACGAGTCCGGCATCTGAAGTTGGAGGAGACAGCATTGATATTATCTTAGGAAAAGATGATAACTACTATGTCTATGTCGGAGATGTCACGGGTCATGGTGTACCGAGTGGTTTCGTCATGATGATGGTCAATGCTCTGATCTCAGCATTTGTCACGGAAGAGACCAATGGAGCAAAGATCCTCTCAGAAACGAATCGTATCCTCAAGCCCCGTATCAAACAAAATATGATGATGACCTGTGTCATGCTCCGGTGGAATGAACGAGAAAAGAAGCTCTACTATACTGGAGCATGACATGAATATCTCCTCGTCTATAAGGTAGCAGAAGGAAAGGTCTACAAGGTAAAGTCTGGTGGAGTTGCGCTCGGTATGGTTCGAGACTCATCGAAGGTACTGGTCGAGCAACAGATCCTGTTCGAGAGAAATGATGTCATCATTCTCTATACGGATGGTATCACAGAAGCTCGATATCGCTCAGAACAGAATTGACTTCTCTTCGGAATCGATAGACTCGTAGAGTCTATCATGAAACTCCCAGTGAGATCGGCAGGGAATATATTCCGACAGATAACGATTGATCTCTCTGCATTTATGTGATATAAGCATAAGCAATTCGATGATGTAACTCTTTTTGTAGCGAAACTTCTCTGACCAGATGAAAAAGGTAGTACACTCAATGATATTCCATCAAAAATCGATGTATCAAATATCACAGAATGGAATTGGTGACTCAAATATACAGAAAAAGAAGTATGAGCCCAAAATCTAGCACCCCAGAGTCCGTAACTTATTTCTCGACCTATGTCAGTCCCTACACTTGCCACACTCATCGAAGCGAATTATACTGGAGATATCGAATGACTCGAATCTATCACTGCTTCTTTCGTGCTCCAGAAATCAGACCATATCGACACTGTTTCGCCATCTTCGCCACCACTACAGATACCGCAAGAGAAAGCGATCATCGACCTCAGTGATCCAGATCGGAAACTCACCAAAACAGAAGCACTCGAACTGAAGGAAACCGAGAAGGAATACAAGGATGCACTTGCCTATGTGAAGGATATGATCGCACCATCGATGATGCGAATCGATGCAACGAAGCTCCAGATCGGAGATACATTTGTCCGCACGATATTTACCTATGCGTATCCCGATGTACTGGAAGGAAATTGGCTCTCACCCCTGATCAACTGGGATGTGAAGTTCGATGTGTCGATGTTTGTCTATCCGGTCGACAGTGCTCGTGTGATGCGATTTCTCAGAAAAAGACTGACACAACTTCGCTCTCAGTACTCGATCAACCGTGAAAAATGACTCATCTGAGATCCGCGTCTCGATGCACAGATACAGGATGTCGAAGAGCTCCAGATCTCGCTGACACGAGGACAGGAGAAGTATTTTCACCTCTCACTCTATATCACGACCTATGCTGAGAGCGAAGAAGAGATGAAAAAACTCAGTAATACGCTCGATGTCATGCTCGCAGGACGCAATATTCTCACGAAGCAGACATTTCTCAGGGCAGAACAAGGATTCATAGCAACAGGACCATTTGCTCGAGATGAGGTGAACGTCTTTCGAAATATTTCTACGAAGGGACTTTCCACGACTTTTCCATTCAGTTCGAACTCACTGTCCCAGGATGATGGGATATTCTACGGAATCAATACCCATAACAACTCACTCATCATATTCGATCGGTTCCAGACGGAGAATGCAAA
>JAYVLL010000152.1:0-4704 GCA_043759495.1 Candidatus Altimarinota bacterium | reverse complement strand
AGAAGAGCGAAAGATCGCCGAGTCCATGATCGCAGGACCGATCGGCATGGGAGCAGGATTTGTCTCACTGGTCGATATCGGTGTGACCTGGAAGATGATAGCGATGATCATAGCGATCATATCGATCAATCTCGGAGTGTTCAATCTCCTGCCATTTCCCGCACTCGATGGTGGTCGCCTCGTCTCGACGACCATCCGCTCACTGCTCACTCGCACATCGATCGATCCAGTACGGTTTGCGACTCTCGAGAGTATGATCCATGCATGATGAATGATTCTCCTGCTCGGCCTATCGCTCCTCGTTGCGTATTTCGATATTTCGAAATTGCTCTAGCTGAACAATATCTCTTGACGTAGAAAAAAATACGCGCATCCTCTCCTACCTCCTACCTCCTACCTCCTACCTCCTCTATTCTATGTCTTACTTCGCTCTTTTCTGTCTCCTCTTCGGTGGTATCATCATTGCCTATCCAGAATTTCTTTCCTACCTCATTGGATATTTATTTATCTGTATCTGACTGAATTCACTATTTTTTTCATTCATCCTTTTTCGGAAAAAACCGACGAATAGTTGATCGAGCTTTTCGGTTGGTGGATATGAGATTATTAAGAAACATAAATAATGACCATGATTTTCTTATCAGGTATAATGCTCCTCTGATTTCTTCTCTTTCCAGTACTCTTGTGGGGGTATGGTGTGAGGCTCCTCTCAGATCATGAATGGAATAGGTCTCGATTTTTCTATGGAATGATCGGTTGATGAATTTCTGTTGCAGTGCTTCATTTTTTTACTCGATACCTTCAGGGCTCTTTTCTGATGCGAGCATGAGCCATCTTCTTCGTTCTGGCAGTTCTCTTTTTGTTTGTTTTTATAACGACAGGAAAAGGATCTCCTTATGTGAAAGTATTCCTGAGAAAAACAGCATTATTGCATATAGCACTATTTACCATTCTCTATATTTTTTTCGAAGGAATATCGAAGGTATTTTTACTGAATATACAGCAATATCTCCCTCTATATGGATGAATTGTGTGATATTTCTTCGCAGCATCTATAGAGGAGTCGACGAAACATCTTTCGAGTGTCTGACTCACGGCGAAAGAGTTTCGTTTCTCGAGGAAAGATCTCTTGATATTTATTTTTTTCATATCACTTGGTTTTGTGTGTATCGAGAATATTTTTTATCTTATCCAGGCATTCCCCCATGGAATCAGAGATGTTATATTCACAGGAATAAATCGCTCGATATTTTCACTGCTCGCACACCTCTTTTCTGCGAGTATTTGCGTGATGTTCTGGTGGAAGGCGTTATCATATGGAGTATTCTCATGGAGATATATTGCCATATTTCTCGCCTGATTCATCCTCTCGAGCCTCAGTCATCTCGGGTTCAATCTCATTCTCACCTATGCACCCTACTGGTGAATGATTCTCTATGCCATTATAGCATATACGGCATTTACGCAGTGGCTGGTACTCGATGAGTCCTAATCTGGATCTCTCGACTCCCATCCTCGCGAAGCGTGATAGAAACAGTCCGTGTCGCTCAGAAGTGGTTCATAAGTATATCTGGCCACTCGATGAGACATATATTCTCACTATTATCGAGGATTTCACTCCCACCGATGAGATCGAAATTTTCGAAGGTATCGAGCCTATAGAGATCGAAATGATAGATATTCTCTCCATATTTCTGGTAGTATGTATAGGTCGGACTCCGTATGATCATGTTTTTATCTGCAGAGACTCTCCTAAGTATGCTGCGTATCAGTGTCGTCTTCCCAGCGCCGAGATCTCAGTGAAAAAATATCCGATCTCATCGCTCGAGCGAGAAGGGGATAGTTTCGAGTTCCTCTTCTCAAAATATCGTATAGATGTCAAGTGATAAGTCGTCCATGTTTTGCATAAGTATACTCAATATGATATGCTCGAGAGAGTAATCATAATTCCCTCGTATGCAAATAAATCATACTCATATTCCAGCGGTTCAACCGAGTAGATTTCCTTGGTTCTTCTCGCTCACACTTGCTGCACTGATCGGAACTGCGAGCATCGCACTCGCTCTCTACAACCTCTATCTCGATCGAGAAATACGGACACTCAATACAGAGATCATCAGTATCAATTCGAAAATCTCACTCGCCAGTGTCGATCGGAAGATCGTGATCGCACAGATACTGAGATCGAACGCTATACGCCCGACACTCGATATCAATGGACTCATCACGCAGTTCAGAAAGGTCGCAGAATCATCGAATATCCGGCTGAAGGGATTCAATGTCGCCAATGATACGATCTCGACAACACTGATCGCAACTCATGGAGATGTCCAGATCCATCCAGATCCAATATCGACTATTATCAGGATGATGCGTGACTATTCTCGGGTGCAGAAATATTTCTCCCTCGAACCGATCTATTCGATCACGGGAACGAGAACTGAGCGCACTACAGCTATAGAGCTCAAAGTCATCTGAAAAAAATACTAATCTCTCACTCTCACTCCTATGCAAAATGAATCTGTCTCTCGACAAAATAGAGTCCTCTCTCCAATCATCCTCGCTCTCACGATAATCATTGCAGTCGTCATGCTCCAGCCTGTATATGCAGGATTCATCGAACGCAATGCTATCATCTCAGAACATACATCCACGCTCGAATCTCGAACGACGGCATACTCGAAGCTCCTCGAGATACGTGCGCTCTTCGAATCTGGAGCGACATCTGACCTCCAGAAAAAAGTCGATCTCCTCGATAGACGATTCAATGTCAGTGATATCATGGAATCAGTGATGCTCAATGAATATACAAAAGCATCTCTCGGAGAAGATCCAAAGATCAGTATAGGAACTATCTCAGTGAATCAGGGAACGAAGCTCGCAAATGGACTCTCGTTCTGACAGGTGAGTATCGATGTCACAGGATGAGATATGTATGATGTGATCGACTTCATCACGTATCTCACGACGAGTTCGCCATATGCATTCACGATCGATAGTATATCGCTCCCACTCGATACGGATCCCGATATAGCGTACTTCAACGGATCCAAATTCTCTCTTTCCTTGTCTCTGGGTATGTATTACTATGAATAGTTTCCCTATTCTCCATTCCTCTTATGAAAATTTTCCCTTCCACCATATCTATAAAAGAGAAAGCACTCTTCTATGAGAATATCGCAAATCTCCTCGAGGGATGAGTCTCACTCCTGATAGCACTGAAGTGACTCAGGGATCGTATCGAAGTAGGTTCTCTGCATGATGGCATCGATAATCTGATATTCTTCGTCGAATGATGAGACTCGATCAATATCGCGATGAGAAAGTTGCCGAATTTTTTCCATGAACAGGAGATTGCTATCGTCGAGAGTGGAGAACAGACAGGCCTCATACAGCAATCATTTCTCGCTATAGCACGAGATCTGAGAGCACAGGAAGATCTCAGAAACAAGATCGTCGGAGCATTGACCTATCCATTTATCATCCTGATATTTCTCTGTATCGCCCTCATGGTGGTCATGGTCTACGTCATACCACAGCTCATGCCGATCATCGGTGAGATGACGAGCGATCTTCCCTGGACGACACGCAGTCTCGTCGCAACGAGCAATTTTTTCAAAGAATATTTCATCTATATCATCTTGCTCTGTATAGCGATAGCACTCTTTTTCCAGTGATATACTCGCAGTGAGATCGGGAGACGCTGGTGGGACAAGGAGAAGATATACTTTCCGCTCTCGGGAAAGGTCTACAAGAACTATCTCATCGTCCGTGTGATGTCGACATTTCACCTCCTCACCTCCTCTGGTATCAGTATCGTCAGAACCCTGAGACTCACAGGCGCAAGTGCTGGAAACAAGATTATCGAAGAGCTCTTCTACATGATCGCCGATGATATCGCTCGTGGTACTCGGATATCTGGCTCCATGAAGGAACGTGATCCATCTGGATTCTTCTTCTCACCGGACATCCTCCAGATGATAGAGAGTGCTGAGAAGACCTCGACCCTGAGTACTATCATAGAAAAAATCGCCATGCAGTATAGACGAGAGGTCGATAATGCACTCTCAGTGATGGTAAAATTCATAGAACCAGTCGCTCTGTTGATAGCCGCACTTTTTGTACTTTGGTTTGCGCTCTCGATCTTTTCAGCTATTATGCAGATAGTGTCACTCGCCGGGAATTAGCATACTTCATGAGACCTACTCTATCTTTTCATACTCGAGGATTTACCCTGGTCGAACTCATGATCGTCATAACGATGATCATGATACTCATGGGCATCACGCTCTTTCCCTATAGTTATTACATGGATCGTTCGAGAGTAGAGAAGGATGGTGATATGCTCTCTCAGGAATGGCTCCTCGCGCATACTGCTATCAGAAATGGTATGCTCTACGATGGACATTCGCATGCACATATGTATCTCTACTTCCATACGGGATCCCAGTCCATCGAGGTATTTCTCTCGACAGGAGGTCTGAGTCCACAGAGACTCTACAGGACCATCCACCTCGAGAGTGCTGTCGAAATCCAGTCTATACAGGGCATCGCCGGATGAGATCCATCGACGCTCATCTATCATATAGCACCTCCGAACGGTATCTGACGCTTCTCGACTGGATGAGTCGAGTTCACCCATACCGGTATACGTCTCAGATTCGGCTATAGGGGTTCGACGATCGAATCAGGAAGATCACGAGA
>JAYVLL010000151.1:0-4017 GCA_043759495.1 Candidatus Altimarinota bacterium | reverse complement strand
TGAAGAGGAGATTTATCGGCTCAGATATCTCCCGTGTTGCTGTATCGGTGACGGCGAATAGACTTGCCGAAATCTGAGAAGATATATCAGGAGTAAGTGTAGAGGATGGATTCCAGTGACGCATATGAGAAGATCGTGTCGCAGATATCCGTATCGGGTATGTCGGGAGCTATCCTGTCGAGAAATTCAAGGGGATGAAACACGATGAATTCGTGAAATTCGTCCTCGGACTCTATGGCGGAATGGCATATAGTGGAGAATATCATGAGTATATCCACGGTACAGCGAACTCGAAACTCGTTCTCTCGATAGGAGATGCGGATCCAGAGAGTATTATATCAGCTGACTATGTGAAATCTGCTCTTGAAACAACTGTTCGGGCGTATCAGAAACAACTCTCCGAATGACAAGAAAAGATACTTCAGATTATCGGATGGAAGTTCGATCCTCAAATTGATATCTGGAGACGACAGACGACGGATTATCTGAATAAGCAGGGTATAAAAGTACAAATACAGATAGTCTCACTTGGTTCTGAGGGATTCAGAGAGCGAGTCTTCTCTGTGATAGGCGAAGCGAATATCGACCTCAAATTCAATCGTCTCAATGCAATGCTCTCATTCGCAGGAACTCCATATGCAGGAAATATCAGTCTCACATCAGGTACTATACCCAAGAGAGTCAAGGGTGGAATATCTGTAAACCTCTCACTCGTCGGAGCTCGACCAGTAGGAAGTGCTCATCTTATCAATACTCAGTGGGACATGGATATGCGAGATGGACGATTTGCTGATCGAGAGCATGCCCTCAATCGCGAAGGAAAAAATGGAGCATTCACAGCACTTCTTGATCTTGAATATATATTCTCAGAAGTTGGTGAACATCTCATTGGAGCGAGAGTACAAGACTCTATGGATGGCGAGGCTACCACGACAGCAAAAATCACTTTGACAGAAAAAATGGATGGGACTGCATGAATAGACTGCAAGATAGAGAAACTTTTATAAAAATTTTATGCTTACACAAACAGAACTCGACTATCGCAATTGGTGTGATGTGCTCGATTTTCCTCATCTCGATGAGAGACAGACACATATTGCTCGTACTTTTATCGCAAGATTGACAGATGGATCACTTCCTAAGCCTCTCTATCGTCACCAGTATGAGGCTATAATGCGAGTCATATATCATGGAGAAAAGCTCGGTAAGTGGGATAGTCTTCTCGATATCGTGACAGGTGGAGGAAAGACGGTTATTATGTCTGCACTCATCGCCTATTTCAGACAGGTTCGTGGATATACGAAATTTCTGATACTCGTTCCTGGTACCATTGTCCGAGAGCGAGTGAAGGATGATTTTGAGCCTCGAAATCCAGGATTTGCATATCGGGATTTCCCATTATTTTTCCCGCCATATGATCATATTCCTAATATCCTATCTACTGTTGTTCTTAGGGATAGATCGAGTAGTGCGAGTATCAAGGATGCGGATATTATCATAGCGAATATACATCAACTCTATGAAAATAAAGCATCTGAAACTCTAGAACTTCTCCTCGCAGATATGATCACACCAAATATCGTGATATTCAACGATGAAGCCCACAATGCTTCAGCTATGCAATATCGTGAAGTCCTCAAGCTTCTCAGGAGAAAAACTGTTGCTCGTGTAGATCTCACCGCGACACCGTACCGGCTCGATAAGCAAGATCTCGATACCTATCCGCCGATCTACGAGTACCATATACAAGAAGCGATGAAAGAGTGAGTAGTGAAACAAATAGTCGTGACCAAGCCAGATATACGAAGTGTAAAACTCACTTATGAAGAATGGGATGATGAGAATAAGATCATACGGACTCTCGATGCCGATGAAATGCCATGGGAACAAATCGAAAGTGAGCTAAAAAATAGTGGTGCTGTAAAATTCGTCACAGCAAGAAATGCTTGTAGACAACAACTCCAGATTGCAGAATCCAACCTCGATTATCAGAAAAAATGCGTCCCCCTCGATCATGAAAATAAGCCAACATGGATCCCACTCATGCTCGTAGTAGCCCTTTCCCAGAAAGATGCACTACAAATCTATGATACCTTCCAGACATCAACATTTGGCTATAAACGAGAGGAATTACTCCTGGTTCACTCCAAACAAGATGATCTCGAAAATAAAAAAGCATTTCTCCTCTCACGAAAATGAAAAGAGTGACTTTCTCCAGAGGATATGAAACTCTGGGAAGAGACTCGCAAGATCAAAGTAATAATAGCAGTGAGCATGCTTCGTGAGGGGTGGGATGTGAAAAATATAGCGGTTATATGTCTATTTCGAAAATTTAGTTATCAGAAAAAGGGAGATCAAATTCATACTGTATATTGACCACAGATTATTGGTCGAGGATTACGAAAAATCAGAAATACTAATGAACGAGACCTCCTTTTTGTTATAGATCATCCAGCATTCGATCATAAGTGGCTCTGGGAAAATCTCTCAGCAACTGAGTATAAAACAAGCTTTAATCCATGAGATACCGTGGATGAATCACAGATTGAAGATAGTCCAAAAGAAAGTCCAGAACAAGCAGCAGATGATGGAGATATAGAAGTGGCTAGTAAATCAGATATCAATATCGAATCTTTACTTGCAGGAATACCTATACCTACCAATACCATTGTTATTAATGATTGGCAGGAGCATTTCAAAAATTTTCAGTTTAACAAAAAAATTGTCTCCGCATACCAAAATATCAGCAATGTAAAATCTAACTCTCTCGTCAGTGGAAATACTGCTCATATTGATCCGAATGAGAATATGAATATAGAAGATCTCAATGTTCATCAAATATCTCAAAAGATATTCGATAGAAATGATATTATTAAAACTATCCTCTCAGATATAGAGGAAGAGCCCCATAGAATACTGATGGCTACATATAAATCAGAGACAGCAAAAGAAATATCTGCCCTTACTGATGCTCTTCTTTGGATTATGGAGTACCATTTCGGTATATCAAAAATAGGTGATATTTCTCTGGCAAGTGATGACACTCTAAGAGAGATGCTTTTTTGACTTCCCCAGATATTCGATGAGATGAAGAGTCCAAGTATTATACCATCACTTCTCTGAAATTATGATACAAAGTAAACGATGAGAGCTCACATGATTGAGAAAATGTCCATGATGAAAATCAAAATATGATTCTCTTTTGGAAAGAAACTATATGTATGAACTCGAAAATATGTGAGGAATATCATCTTGGACAAAAGATCATGGCATAGAAATATCATATCGAATGTTTGGCATTCTTCCGAGGCGATATTTACCAGATTTTCTTGTTATTTATGCAGATGGATCAAAGGAAATACATGAGACAAAATGAGCAGGATTTCTCTCTTGGTGATCAACTCATGCGAAAAAACAAGCAGGAAGTGAGTATTGTAAGAAATACGGAATGATATATAGGTTTATCGAAAATTCAAGATGAGCGATGTTTATGATGAATAACGGACTTGAGAACCTAACTAATTCTAAAAAGATTTTAATGAGGAAGCATTCATTGGACGATCTTTAAAGAACGATGAATATATATACAATGATAACTAATGAGTTTCCTAATTTCCTTTGCTTTTTCTCATTTTTTCCCTAGAATACGCCAAATTCTTAATATCATCACATGATCTCCAATCTCAAGAAAGTCTGGGCAACTGAACATATCCGCAGGAAGATCCTCGCGACACTCGGTATCGTCGCGATCTATAAGCTCCTCTCGGTCATACCCGTTCCGGGCGTGAACGTTGCTCTCCTCGAGGCATTTACAGAACAACTGAGACTGAATACACAACTCTCGTTTTTCGGGTCTATCATGGGTGGTGGTCTCGAGCATTTCTCGATCATCCTCATGGGACTCGCGCCCTATATCAACGCGACGATCATCATACAACTCCTCGCCGTTGTCATCCCATCACTCGAATCACTGAAAAAAGAGTGAGAAGCTGGACAGAAGAAGATGAATAACTATAC
>JAYVLL010000150.1:0-2105 GCA_043759495.1 Candidatus Altimarinota bacterium | reverse complement strand
CCTCGAGAAACCAGGGTTATTAATTCTCGATGAACCAACGAATCATATCAACTTCCGCCACCTTCCTGTCATCGCCAAGGCCCTCGACGAATACGAAGGAACCATGATCCTCGTCTCACATATCGATGAGTTCGTGTGGCAAGTGCGGATTGATGAGTACTTAGAGCTGGAGTAAGGATTTATCCGTATATTTTTCTACTCAAATAGGAATTTATCCGTATATTTTTGACTTCTTTAGAAAAAAATATACAATCTCGGTATGTTTATACGAGAAAATACGGACATTATACGAAAACAATTCTTTACAGGAAAGATTATTTTCCTACTCGGGGCACGTCAAGTAGGAAAAACTACCTTGTCAGAAAGTCTTATCTCGTGAGAAAAAACTGAAGATATAGTTCGCTTTAATGGTGATTACGCAGATGATAGGGCACGCCTTGATTTCAAAAATACGGAAGATATGAAAAGAGTCCTCGACACGTATAAGTGGATTTTAATCGATGAAGGGCAAAAAATACCAAATATTGGCAACATCCTGAAAGGTATGATAGACACATATAAAGACTCGAAGACGATTATAGTAACAGGATCGTCTAGTATACATCTTCTCGATCAGACGAATGAGCCTCTCACTGGACGGAAGCGAGTCTTCACGCTCTATCCCCTCTCATTTTCTGAAATCAAGACGAAATATGGCACCATAGAATCTATGAAGAAACTCGAATCTTTTCTCCTATACGGAGCATACCCAAATATCGTCATAAGTGCTGGTGATGCTGAGAAAAAGGAGCAACTTCGTGAGATCCTCTCGGGACAACTCTATCGAGATATCCTGGAATTTCAAGACATCAAAAAATCTCCAACCATCACAAAACTCCTCGAGCTCCTCGCCCTCCAAATGTGAAGTGAGATATCGTATCATAGCCTCGCGACCACACTGGGTATATCACAGGCAACCGTGGAGAGGTATATTGATCTTCTCGAGAAGAGTTTTATCATCTTTGAGATTAGGCCATATTATACGAACAAAATCAAAGAAGTCACAAAAATGAAAAAAATCTACTTCTATGATCTTGGGATACGCAATGCTATTTTAGGTGCATTTCAGTCACTTCATCTTCGCAGTGATGTATGAGCACTTTTTGAGAATTTTTTCATACTCGAGAAAATGAAAAAAACAGAGTATGCTCGATGATGGGAAAAATACCACTTCTGGCGCACACAAAAATGACAAGAAGTCGATCTCATAGAGACTCTCGAATCGATCACACATGCATACGAAATCAAATGGTCTCTACAAAAATATACTCCACCAACTGAGTGGTCTCGGCTCTATCCTAGAGTAACACCGATACTCGTACACCGAGAAAACTTCTTCGAGTATCTTTAGTTCGTGTGGCAGGTGAGGATTGATGAATACTTAGAGTTGGAATAAAAGACTCACATTTCTGTGAGTTTTATTAAATCTAGTGAAATAATTATTTCTAATAAAGTATATCCATCATTGCTTGTTGGACTTTTTGAGCATTTTTCGCAGTATCAATATCGATTTGTATACCCTGCAGTTTCTCTAAACGTATTCTCATAGTATTTGTCTCAGCAACGAGCACTTCTACTAGTGGTTGTGGAACTCTAGTTGGCAATTTATTAGTAGCACTCGATAATTTTGTACCTAATGATCGTAAAATAGTTTTTGCAATAGTAGCTTCTGGTTGAGCAATTCATAGTACTTGGCTATTATTCACTATTCAATCAAGGCTATTCTTTAATCTTCATAACTCGCTCAAAATGAGTTGGTGATAAACGTCCTGTGCTGCTAGTAGCATATCTGGCGTGACAGGCTGATTGGCATCAAGAAGATCTGCTACACGTTCTCCTGGTCAAGGAAGCCTAGCATCTACTGCGTCTTGTGTTTGATTTGATCAAAAAATAGCTTCTCGTGCATGTTTGAAAGGATTCATAAATATACAAGTTAAAATGTAAGTAGTAGTATTATAACTCTCTCTCTCTCTCTCTCTCGTAATTGTCAATTTTATTTTCTCATTTTTAATACTTTCTCTTCCTAAGGAAACGACGCATAGTTCTCCCGATTCGCTTCACTCTAT
>JAYVLL010000149.1:0-3403 GCA_043759495.1 Candidatus Altimarinota bacterium | reverse complement strand
TTCATCGGTCGACTGATTCCCGTGGTGCGACATCTGATATCGATCCCTGCCGGAATATTTCGCATGCGCATGATTCCATTTGTCTCCATCACGTTTCTCGGAGCGACACTCTGGTGTGGTATCCTCGTGGCGCTCGGGTATTATTTCGGTGATACTGTGAAGGAACTGATGATCAGATACATGAATGAGCTCAAATATATCGCCATCCCGGTAATTGCGTTTTTTCTCTGGTACAAGATTTTTAAGAAATAGTATATGAAAACCCTGATCTGTATCCATGGTGCCGAATCATTTTCGAATGATGCTGCCTATAGAGAATTTCTCATAGAGACCTATATAGAGCGACAATCCGAACCATGGACTCCTGAGGTGAGAACGACATGGGTACAGGAGATCGCGAGGAAATGGTATGTTGCCAACCATCGAGTCTTCATGCCCATCTTCCCGAATAAGCAGAATGCCAAATATGCAGACTGGAAAATCGTTTTCGAGGGTATTCTCCGAGGACTTAGCCTTGATGATGAGATCACATTGATCGGTGGTTCGCTGGGTGGATGTTTTCTGTTGAAGTATTTTTCAGAGATGAACTGAGAGAATCCTTATTTTGTCATTCCGAGAAGGTGAATTCTTGCAGGGCAAGAAGAGAAGCCACTCTGGAGTGCGAATGAGGAATCTCTTTTAAAATCATCTGATGCGAATTTAATGAGTAAATCCTCAAAATTTCAAGAAAAAGGGATGTCTACGACATGACAAAAAAGAATACAACTTTGAGCCGTTCACCTCGTGGCAGCATGTATCGCAGAGGGTGATTTCACTGCACCGACGAGTTATGATGTCCTGAAGAGTATCGGGAATCGTGTGCATATCTGGCACACCGAGGATGATCCTATCGTTCCATTCGCTGTAGGGCAGGAACTCTCTCGCACCCTTCCAGATGCAGTATTCCATCCATTCAGTCCTCTGAGATGATATAGTCACTTTCATGGAGTTCCAGCATTTCCAGAACTCGAAAACGAATTGTTCGAAGTGTAGACTCGCTCTACCATGACCGACCAGTGACTTACACTATCTCCCTTCTTCTCCCCACCAGTGAGCGAGATCGATCAGACGACGAGAGAGTTTTTGACCGAGAAGGGAAAGAGTATATTCACTGCTTTCTGACTTCTCGAGGATTCCTGATTCGACGAGCTCAGCGAGACGATCGGTGAGGATCTTGGTATTCGCTTCGCCGATATTTCTCCGAATCTCTGTGAAGGTATGTGCACCCTCGTCGATCGCCTGGAGGATGAATATGACCCATTTCTTCCCGAGGAGAGTGAAGAGAGACTGAGCATGTGGACAGTTACAACGTGGAGCGCGTACCATATTTTCTATAAAAACTATAACGGGATAATAATCAATTTCTTTTTTAAAGCAATAAATTTGCTTTCCTCACACTTTTCGATACTATCAGTTCAAGTTTATTTTATAAAGTATTTCACTTTGTACTGGGGAACTATATATTTATAACCTTCTTTCTATGTCATTCCTCTCGAATCTGAACTGGAGATATGCTACCAAAAAATTCGATGCCAATAAGAAAGTATCTGATACTGATCTCGAAAAAATCCTCGAGGCAATCCGTCTCACGCCGACATCATTCTGACTCCAGCCATATCACTTCTATGTCGTCTCGAATCAGGATATGAAGGACAAGATCCAGGCAGTCGCGTGGAATCAGCCACAGATCGGAACTTGTTCGCACCTGATCGTGTTCACGGCACGGACTGATCTCTCGACACTGAAGGAAGAATATTTCACCCTCCTCTCTGGAGGGAATCCAGAGGTACGAGCCATGCTCAAGGGATATGAGGATGTGGTGGGGGGATTCGTCGAAGGGAAGACAGATCCGAAAGACATCCTCGCATGGTCAGCGAAGCAGACGTATATTGCTCATGGGTTCGCTATGGCTGCATGTGCTGAGCTCGAGATCGACTCGTGTCCGATGGAAGGATTTGATCCTGTAGCTGTAGGAAACATCCTCGGACTCCCAGAATCTCAGAAGGCTGTGGTCATGCTCCCGATCGGTTACCGTGCCGAGTGAGAAGCTCCACGTCCAAAATCACGCTTCTCGAAAGAGTCACTATTCACGGAGGTGAAATAATAGATAGGAGTAATCATAAAAAAGAACGAGCCGTATTGGTTTCGTTCTTTTTTATGAGAATATTATTTCCCTGTCAGTGTATTTTCACGTTCGATATGTTCGAAGAGGGCTGCCTGGATATATGTCTGATAAGGAATCCCTTTTCGTGCAGCCTGTGCCCGAACTTGATTCAAGAGAGGTATTTGGAGGCGTATGGTCACGGGTTTTCGTCTCAGATGTTCTCTGGCAGATATTTCGAGATTTTTCTTCAGTTCTTCGAAATTCTCCACGGTTTTTCATGTGCCAGAATTCATAAAATCAAGGATTTCTTGTTCCTCGGTATCGAGCGCGTAGGATTGTTGTGTCATAGAGAGAAATATTAAGAATAGTGTTTTTTGTACTTCCTATTGGGAATTATGGTTTTCATGAAGAACTGATCGTCTCACTCAGGTACACAGGGAACTCAGTAGAAATATCCGTTCCAGAAGACGATGAATATTTTCTGGTGTGGGTAGTTCTCGCTCGGGTGGTCCTGGATATCGATCAGACCATTTCTACTACCGATAGCCTCGATCACGTCATCGAATCCGACACCACGAGTCGCGAGGAGATAAATATTTTTTTCCTTATCGTATCGAAAATTGTACTTCATATGACATACTTTATTCAGAAACCTTCAAAAATCAATACATTATTTTGCGATAAAAATCCAACACTACTCCTCCTCACCCACCTCGATTCCCTCTACATCGAGGTGCAGTGTCACGGTCGTCTTCTCGAAGAGTGAGCGGATCGTATCCTCGATCTGTTCTCCGATCGCGTGCGCTTCTCTCAGTGAGATGTCCTTATCCCGGAAGGCGATGTGTGCCTCGATAAAGGTATCATCCCCAGAGATACGAGTCTTGAGAAAATGAAAACTTTCGATCGCAGGATTTTCGAGAAGGACTTTCTCGATTTTTTCTATACTCGCTTCATCGAGGGCGCGGTCGAGGAGCATCGAGATGCCACTGCCGATGATAGGAAATGCATTCCAGATGATCCATGCGCCGATGGCGACGGCGAAGAGAGAATCACACCACCACAGTCCGAGGTATCTCGTCGCGAGGAGGGCGATGAGGATGCCAGCATTCATGTAGAGATCTGATGAATAGTGAAGTGCATCAGAACGGATGATGAGAGAGTTCGAGATCTTGCTAATTCGCAGGAAATTCCACATGATGAGTGATGTTCCGAGGATGGCGATGATCATGACGATAATCTCGATGGAAGTGACATCTGGTG
>JAYVLL010000148.1:0-3633 GCA_043759495.1 Candidatus Altimarinota bacterium | reverse complement strand
CTGGTCATCCTGAACTTGATTCAGGATCTCATGAATTATTTGAAGATGCCGAAACAAGTTCGGCATGACTGATTCCATCAACATGTATCGAGCAATTCTCCCTCGAAAAAAGTATCTGTATCTTTCCTGTTCCGTCATTTATCGTCGCGAAGCATATCTTCCCGAAGCTTCGGTGGAGCATCACACGACCAGCAAGTGCAATATTGCTCGTCGGAGCGGGGATGATGTCTTCAATGGATCTATAGGCTCCCTTCAAAGGGAGCTGTCCGAGCCCGTCGAGGACTGATGGTTCACTACCAGGTCCCACCATGCCCCCGCTCTCAGGGGGGTTTTCTTCCTGAGCAAAATCCTTAGTCCTCGTAGACTCGGATAGTTCCTTTCAAAAGGAGCTTATTATCTCTCCGATCTGATGTGTCACATCGAACTTGGTCGCAAAAGGATTCACTCCCAGCGCGCGTATTCGTTCCAGTTTTCGGATGCGGTCGAGGGTTTCGGTGGAATAGTTCATACAATTATGAATTATGAATCATGAATCATGAATATGAGAAATCATATATCAGAAGCCATAACTCGTAAGCTAAAAATCCTTCCCAGTATATGAAAAGGAAGGGAAAAGGCAATAAGAGTTCTCTATGCGATACGTTCCTGAAGGAGTCATGCGAGGTCGACTCGGATGCTATTCGCTGTATTTTCGAGTCATGCTCATGGTCGAGAAAAATCGGTCGTGAAACAATCTGTTTCGACGACGACTTTATTATCGGTTCAGCGCAGTGCTCCGAGTGGTTCATCCTTCGATACCTCTTGCGGTCAGACTCGTATCTCTGGCGTACCGTCGATGAGTCGAAATGTCGCGACATATCTGAGTGTTCTATTCTCCGCCTGGAGTCTCGACATACGAGATGAGAATTCCTCATCGAGCGACTCGATTGCATGGAAAAAATCCTTCCCACGAAGACCAGCGAACTCCCGTGATATAAATGGCTCGATCACAATATCTCCTATCGAAATATCGTATCCAGCAGTCCGTGCGAGGATGAGGATCTTTTTCGCGACATCATACCCAGAGAGATCGTCCCAGGGATTTGGTTCTGTATATTTTTTCGCATGTGCATCCACGACGATCGAAGAGAATGAGAGTCATCGTTCGAGCTCTGAACAGATATATGCGAGTGTGCCAGAGAAACATCCCTGGATCGAGTGGACAGTATTTTTGGTGTCATAGGCGCCAGTGATCTCAGATATCGCAGGTCCTCATGCCATGACGGCTGCACGGTATCCATAGCGACGACGGTCTTGTGTCAGGAGGCCGAATTGTTCGGGAGTACAGAGGGCGATAGGATTTTTGTTCGCGGTGACGATCGATCCTCCTCGTCTGATAATCTCTAGATGGAATGCGAGATTCTCCGCGGAACCGTCGGCAGTCGTATCGATAAATACAATATCACGCTCCTCGATGCCAAGAGTCTTGAGTGCTGCCAATATATCTCTATACCCATGCTTCATACTTGAGCCCATTTTCTGGAGGTCAGTTCCGATATGCTCAGATTGACTCCAGGAGAGTCATACGAGTGAGGTATTGCAATCAGCGAGCAGGATCCTCGAGCTATTCGCAATGCCGAGGATACGAGTCGGATGGAGATGATCCGAGTTCCAGCTATCAGATGTGTAGATCTGCTCGATGAGTCGTCCACCGACTCCGCCAGTTGTCCCGATGATAAAAACATTTTGTGCGCGAATATGTCAATGCCAGTGCATAGTGATATGGATTTAGTGAATAGGGACTTGTTCTATAAATTCGCGATGGAGGCAATCGATCGCTCGAGATTCATCACTGCGTCTCACACCGATGATGATCACCTGTGGATGGAGTGGTTGCATCATGAGGGCGATGTTGATCATCTCTTTTCTGAGGACTTCTGTGATCCGATTCAGGATACCAGGAAAGTCGATATTCTCACCTCCGATATAGAGATTCGCATATTCCTCTATCCGTATAGCTGGAGAGATCCTCGATGGAGATTCGAATTCCCGCAGTGACTGGAGGAGTGCATTTTGTAGTGGTGCTATTGCTCTTCATCGGAGATCCTTGTCAGCTACCGTGATCGACATCTCCGTCTGGCTCGTCACGATATTGTCGATATTGATCCCTGCTCGTGTGAAAAAATGTCAGATATGTTCCGTATATCAGGGAGTATTGAACTGATAGGAGGTGATGAGAAAGACGTAGATCGCTTTCGACTGAACGAAGAGAATTCATTTTTCTGATGGATTTCCCGAGAGGGATATGAGCGAGCCGAGAGGATCATCTTCTGTATAGATCTGGAGTCGTCACCCATTCTCGAAAAATAGAGGATTCGCTGCATTCTGATTGATAAATTGTCCACTCGCTCCATGTGTACCAATCATCTCGAGGAGGAGCTTGAGGCTGATATGAGCGAGCTTTTTCACGCGATGGATATCGATACGACGAGGATCGGCAGAACAGATCGGATACATCTTTCGAATGGCAAGTGTGAGTGTCCAGTCTGGGAAGAGCTCGTGAATAGTATCATGGATACGAGTAGCTGTCGCATCGGAGTAACCGCGTCCCCATGTAGCGATGATGCCACCAGGGAGTCCCGCATAATAACCAGGACTCAGAGCGATATATCCTCGAGTGAGGAACTCTGGGAGTTGATCATAGGAATCGCGATCTGCCGGGCTGATGGCACCCCTTCCAGATTCTCCGAAGATGAGCCGCTCATAGATCGCTGTCGTGATCACTTCACCGGCACCGAGAAACGAGAGTCCCATGATCGAGAAGTCATTCTCTTCCATCAGAGGAGCTCATACAGTCTGGAAAGATTCTGTAATCGCGCATCTATATGGAGCAAAGAGCTCATCCACAAATACGCTCATCGATGGATCCATATATCCCATATCTTCGAGCGTCTCTCGATAAAATACCTGAATCTGATCGAATATCGTAACTGCTGTCGTGATGTCACTTTTCTGACATGCATCGATCGTCGCGAGGAGCTCAGTGGTAGTATTGTACTCACTCGTACGAAATGCTGAGAAAACGTAGAGGGCCGAGATTCCATTTCTGCGATTTTTCTCTATGAATCCGAGTGTTTCACGGAGAGCGGCACTATTTTCGCCACCGATTTTTTCTATTCTGAGATGCATGCTCTCGTGGGTTAGTATTCGAATGTTCTGATGAAGTCGAGGAATTGTTGTCTAGGAATCGGGTCCATGGGACACATCGGGAGGCGAAATGTCTCTTCGATGATTCACTGATCTGCGAGGTATGTCTTCAGTGGTAATGGATTACTCTGCATGAAGAGGTGAGCAAAGAGGGGAGTGAATATCGATTGTTGACTCTTGGCATTATCACCATTTTTGAAGCACACACCTACATACTCGGTGATCGCTCTTGGAAAGGCATTCGATGCGACGGATACGACGCCATCTCCACCGAGTGATATCACATCACGTGTGAGACTATCATCACCGGAGAGTACGAGAAATCCTCGCGGTCTTGTCTGGATGAGGTCTGTGATCTGGATGAGATCACCACTTGCCTCCTTCACACCGATGATATTCGGACATGCCTCGATCATCTCGAGGAGGGTCGTATTCTCGAGATTCACA